>JAENXA010000001.1 GCA_016649735.1 Prolixibacteraceae bacterium
CTGAACTCATCTACTGTAAAACTTGACTGGAAGAATCTTAATGCTTCGACCGATTCCTCATGCTCTCGCTTACGCCTCTCACGTTCATTGTAAGCAACTCGTTGGTCACTCTCTACCATCTGCCATAGAACATACGATCTAAGTGCAGGGATAGCCTCGCGTGGGATTAATGAACTGCCATCAGTTTTAAGTCCTGAGCTCACATATTCTAAGACAACTTCTGACCGAGGTGTCGAACCGGAAAAAACAATCTGCCTATTCTCCAAGTCAATCCGATAATAAGCATCATCTATTCCCCCGGGAAGTCCATACATGCCCCCAATAAAATTTCCATTTCTAAAGTGATCTTGGAAGAAAATTGCCCCTGATAGTGCAGTTAAATCGCCCTCGTCAGTATTCCCTACTGCAATACTTGTGTCATCGAAATTTCTCGGTAAGAGGATGCTGTCATTACGACTTATTACCTGAAGCCTTCCGTTAACCGGATATGCAATTTTGGTATGAGAAACAAAGTCTGAAGGTAATTGGACTGTTTTAGCTGCCGACATGTGAAGATATACTACTTCGACCCCATGTAAATGCCATAAGGAAAGTTCGCTAAACCCCTCAATGCAGATTTGCGTTAGGCGTTTATATTCTTTTAAACTATACGTGCCGAGACGATTCAGTACAGACATCACAACATAACGAATCGTAACAAGTCCTTGGCTCTTTGGCGAAATCGTGCTCATCTTACAATACAGTTATCGAATAAAATGTCTCATAGCCATCGTAGTAAAACACTACCTTATTTGCAGTATTTGCAGTGGTGTCGTAATCCGCACTTCCGCTGCTCTTTGTGAATGCTGCATCGAATACAGGGGTGTGACTGCCATCAGCAACCATCCGCATCTCTGCTGATCCTCCGATAACTGGATTGTGTTTTAGAGTAACTGCAACATTAGTAGTTACCCTGTAATTCAGATAATGAAATAAATCATATCCAAGATCAATCTCCCCTGTGAACGTTCTGTTAACGCACTTGTGTCCTTTGTCATTCTGTATTGCGTACATTGTCTTATATTTTAATAACTATTTTGTGTCGGTATTATTTTACTCATTTATTTTATTCTTGTTTCGTCAGAACCGAAGGAAACTAAATTATGATTTTTTTTCCTTTTTCACTTTCTCAATTCAATCACTGATTTCATTAATTTGTTTTATATACTTATTTATTTATTTATGATGTACTGTTATTGGACCTGAATTAAGTCTGTAATATTCGTCAATGGTTAAAGACTGAAGTCCTAATAATTCTATGTAATCTAACAATAGAGAAAAATTAGATGTTAGCCATTCAGTACCTGAAGCACCGGAATCTACTATTTTATGAAAGTAACATATCGGCGTCCATTTATTTAATAATGCTTTATCAATATACGCCTTTGTAGCAACCAATGTTGGCGTTGCTTGACCACCTGCATTTATATGATAAGGAAATTCAGTACTGTATATGTTAGGGTCATTACTCCCCGGCCTTAGTGTTTTTGCTCCCCATGTACCAGCAGCAGTAACCCAATCAGCACAATAAGCTGATCCAGTTGCTCCAACGTGTTTGCTTGCTCTCGTCAATCCTAATCCATCTAAAAATACTCTACACCCTTCCATTTCATCAACAAAATCCTGAGGTGTCATTGCTCCCGCAACTAATGGATGACTAACAGTATGATTCCCGATATCCCATTTATTTGCATTTAATTCTAATAATTGATTATCTGTAAGATATCCCGCACCTCGAAGAGAACTAACTATATAGCTTGTTGCAACCATCTTTTTTGCCTTTATAAGTGGATATGCCTTAGTATAATCCGAATCATTGCCATCGTCAAGCATTAATAAAATTGATGGTTTAATTACAACCCCTTCAGTTGCTAAATCAAAAGAACATATCCCTACCTGCCCTACTGCATTGGTTATCTTTATCCTTATAGCAACTATATTATTCCAACTTGGATTCCCCGCTAATACACTCCAATTATTCCCCCATAACATCGTCCATGTATTTATTAAATGCTGTGGAGTGTCTGGTAAATAACTTATAGTAAATGAATTTGAAAAGCTACTATCACTGCCTAAAATTATATTTATAGCAGTATATGTTACAGTTGTTTGAGTATGTGGATAAATCCATAATCTAAATGATCGACCATTATCCCCAGATAAATTTAAAGATACTGTCTTATCCATAACAGACGATTGCCCGGCTGTCGTTGATGTCATTTTTATTGAAGCAGTACCAGAGTGAACTTGTGTAGTATTACTTTCTAAGTTAGCCCTGGTAGTTGTCCATCCTGTAGTAGCATCCATCTCGTCAACTAAAACGTCAGAAGTTACTATTAACTTCTGTGGTAGTTGCGTCCAGTAACGACTACCCAATCCACCTTCAGATAAATTAAAGATACTGTTTCTTATTTTTGTACTCATGGCTATTGGTTTTGAGGTTTAATGACCATATCATTTGCGGTGTCTGGTAATGGCTTCTTGCTCATCAGGTCAACTACTTGACGTATGATGTTGTCTTCCATGCCACTCGGAATTGCCACATCATCATAATCATCCGTCTGATCAAATGGTGTTATTAACAGGATATCAACACTTGTAATAAGATCATCGGGTGCGATGGGTAACTTTTCGAGCCATAACATGTGACTCGGTTCTCCTGCGCCTGCATTGACATTGCTTTGCTCTAACCTGAACGTGGGATAATCATCCATGGTGCTTACTTCCAGTTCATCAAAGATGGCATTTGCTGTGGCTTCAATAGGTGCAAATAGCCACTGATCACCAATGGCGCCACCATAATAAGTGGAACACTCGTAATGGCTTTTTATCTGGCGTATGCTCATCATGTCGGGTAGCTGAACCGGGGCAAATGGCAGTAGGCAATAAGCCCTTGCGCCACACTGATTTAACACGACTACTGTATATGTTTTACTCCACGCATCGAGCTGGCTGAAGTCACTTAATTTCTTCCCGTTTAGCCACGTGTTGTATATTGCCTGGTTGAATACATTGTTGAGGTGTTGCTTCACAATCTCAGGATGATAAATACCTTTGCTGTCTTCGGCATTATCACTGGCCATGAAATCCAATATGGTCTCAACTAAGTTTTGCTTTTTCATTGTCCTGTTTGTAATTGCTGATTAGCCACCTGTACCAATTCTCCTTCACGTAGGTTTATCCCGATATATTTTAACATCATAGCAACTAATGTAAGGTGCTCATCAACCGGAAATTCTACTTCGGTGGAGTTCACGGCATCGTATGTCACAAATCCGTCTCCAAGTGTATATGCAAACACCGGCTCAACGGGGAATCTGTAATAATGGAAGTCTACCAAGGTTATTGAAATGGGCCTGATGTGTATGCCGGAACTCCTTACAACAGCTATTGGATTCTGTGTTGTCGGTCTCTTGGTGTAGTTTCCATTTCTTGAACTGAACTCTGCCTCTCTCAGTATCTCCACTGGCCTTGGTAGTGATGTTGCAACAGTATTTATTGTCTTGGTGTAATTATAAGAAATGGTGTCTCGGTGAGCATAGTCTGCAGGAAAGGGCAAAACCCCTGCCGTGACAGGGGTGCTTATTAATGGCATCTTGAATGCTTTCAGATCATCGGTATTTTTCAGAGTTATATCTGCATACTCATTCGGCACAGGTCTCCCCGGCTGATACTCCTCTGGCAACCCATACTTGTTTCGGAAGAGGTCAATAGACACGACCTTGATAAGTTCATTGAATCTCACGGGAGTAATGATGTTTCCTGAGAAGTCCTTATTTGTGATGAACTTTATGAGACTGAACATTTCGTACAAGGTCATTGTCTATCCTCCTGATTATTTAAAATGTTATTCCACCACCAAAGAAAAATCCCCACTTACCCATATCAGGTAGCGGATTAGGGGTGAATGTACCACCAACCTTAAAATACTGCCATAGATTTCCTGCAAGAGTAAATTTTAATTTTGCTAATTCAGGATTATAAATAGTTTCACCAAGAGCAACTCCCATACTGATACCATAGTTGTTAACAGGTGTAGGATCGAGTAAAGATTTCTGGACGAAATGTTGATATCCTATTGCCGGGCCGATGAAGCTAACAGCAGTTGTTATCAATTCCTTTGTAACGGTATTACGATTGATCTCCGCAAATGCCTGTGTTGCATCAAATCTCCATTCCCATTTTTGAGTTATAGGTATCTCCCCTATTGATACTTTATAATTGTTTTCTGCCTTTGTGGAGAATGAGGCCACGGGTTTGAAAATTTGTGCCGATCCTGCAAATGCAAGACTTACGAATAAAAATAAAACGATTAACTTTTTCATAGCTTTTTTATGTTTAATGTTTAGAAACCAAAAATTTGTGCAAGACACCCTTTCTTTTTAGGTTCGGGAGGTATCGGTGGCTCAGGTGGAACCGGAGGATCAAAACTTTTTGAATCTACTGTAGTCCACAGCTCGTATTGCATCCCAAAGTCATCATAGGACATAACGCAATACCCTTCTTTTCCCCAGTCAGCACCCCATGAATTTCGTATGATGAATCCTTCCTTGTTATATCCTACCACGCATAAGGCATGGCCACCAAGAAGATATTCCCCTTTGTTCTTAAACCACATCCTCTCTGTATAGTTATAAACCGGGATAGCAATGACACATGGTCCATTTGAGAATAGAGATGTTTTCAGATCGTTAATGGTGTCAATAGAACCATAATTGCTGATCTTATAAAGAGAAGCGTTCATAAGTACTTCAATAGAGGGTAATCCTTTTGTCCCATAAGGAAATACGGATTCAGTACAATCACCCTTTTCTTTTAATACTTCCATCAGATCCCTCATGTACATACCTTCTTCATTGATGTTCTCCCTGTTATTATATATGAACTGAGGACTCATGTAATCATTCATGTTGACATCAATGTGTTCCTGCCACTCTTTCATTGCAGCACCGGACATAGCAGCGCATGAACCCTGACTCCCCTGATCACGAATAGGAAACATCACAGGACGATAATCAACAATCTCTGGTAATGCCACTTTTGGGTAAATAGCAGATACTTTCCAGTCCCGTTTGTCTTTCGGACTTGGAGTGACATTCAATTTATATTGTGAGAAGTCTTTCATACTACTTTTTAAATAATGCCAGTTTAGATACCTTAGATGATTTAGCATTAGGAACTGTGAGGAATGTAGCTATTATGTAGGTCAGGAATACTCCACCTACAACTTTAAAAAGCACAAGCCAAACTATTTTACCTTCAACTGCTATCAATCCAATAGCCTCAGATAACCCCGTACCTAAAACTACCAATAGCCCAGAAATTACTTTTGCCCATCCGGTAGTAGTGTCTATAATGAACACGATATTCTTCCCTACATACCCAACAAGTGCAGCTATTCCTCCAACAAACAATAAAGCCCAGTCTACAGGCACTTCACCGAATGCTGATAAGGCAAGTGTAACCAGTAACATTGCAAGTCCTTTCCAAAAATTCTGTACAGTCATGATTTTTATTTTTAGTTAATAATAACAAAGATACGAAATATCATATATAATATATTAAAAATGAGTATCATCAATTCGATTCAACCACCCCGACAAAAAGACTTGCAGTTCTGGTTTGCGCCTTGCAAGATCAAAATAGTATTTTTTACGCTCTGATATATACTCCTGAACTATCGCAGATTGCATAGAACTTGAATAATTAGGATAACTATTTATAAGTCCTGTTGTCTCCGGCCCTATATATCCGTCTGCTTCTGCTTCCACTATCCTCTGAATCATTTTAATAGCTGTCCTTATTCCTGCATTAACACCCATGTCGAAAATCTGTAAGACTAAATTTTCATCATGAATACCGAGCAGATTCATTTTGTTCCAGTAGTCTTTATGATAAATTTCTATTGCCTCATTACGGGTTAAGTTTTTAATATCCAGATCAGGATAGGATTTCTTTGCAATACCCATATTAGTAAGTCCTCCAGGATCTTGTGGATGATCAACCAGACCGCCTTCATTTTTTAAGATGACTTCTATACATTTCATAAAAACATATACTGTGCTGAATTTTGCCATTATTTAATTCTTTTAATTACATATTGCATACTATCATTCGGATAGTACATTATTTTGGTAGAGTCAGGAAGTGCAAGTATTTCGCCTCTGGAATTAGTCACAAAAGGGATACCCATATTATTAACCTTATCTTCAATCTGTGTTTGGTTTTGATTAATTTTTTCAAATCCAAAATATAAACCCGCCCATAATGACACTAATGCAAACACGGCCGTTATAATCCATATTACCCGCTGCCAGCTATCTCTTTTTTTTCCTGCTTTCAGATTATATGAAACAAATTCCCTATCTTCACCTTCCTTTTTTATCCTTGCTTTAAGTTCATCTGCTATCAGTTGTTTCTTTTCAAGATCATCTTTAGTAATGTCTTTCGTTGTTTCTTCTGCTTTAAATATTTCAATCGCATGTACCGCAGTACCGGCAGATTCAATGGCTTTTTTAATATCTGTTTTTATATCTGAAATATCACTAACAACACTTTTATGATCCTTCATAAACTCATTAAAGCGAAAAGCAAGTCCATCTTCCGGATGACCATTACCAACAAGTATTAAAGTCATTCGATCGATAGCTTCTTTCTGTGAACACTTGTGAATGTAAACCGGTTTACGACCTGGTTTCTTTGCTCCTGTCATTACTATCCAAATTTCATTACTATCCAAACTCCTGTTATCGTTCCTAATAAATCAGCACCCAAATCATACATATCAAACTTCCCGCCTCTGTGCTTATCCCATAACTCTTTTACTATCCCTGCAGTTATCCCTAAAACTAATCCCATTATCGGGTTAAAAGTTAATGTCGCCCACATGCCTATAAAAAGACATCCGATGAAGTGCCATATTTTGTCTGAGTATTTCATTTTGTTTCGTCAGAACCGAAGGCAACTAATGTATATAAGCTCCTATATCCCAAGCTGCACCAGACTGTGTAACTGATTTAATTTGGGTGTCATCGACCCTTACAGAACATCCATATGCGGTGAATCCTGTTTTTACGGCATGTGGACCTACTCCAACTACTGTCTGCCGTCCTTCTGCTCCGAGTAACTTATTCTGGATTTCCATGATTGACTGTTTTTACGTGTTAATACTAACGAACTCACTTACAAATTGCATCAAAGTTAAACTATTTTGATAAAAGGAATGCCACACTCGATTAAAATGTGGCATCCTGACATGAAAACAACTAAAATGGAAACTTATTCTTCTTTCTCTTCGAGAACTTCTTCTTTTTTACCCTTCTTTCCCGCATTGGGATTCTTTGTTAGCAACACGGCCTGCAGATCATCCCTGAACTCTTGATTGCCAAGGTAATAATCATACAATGCTTCGCTTGCGCTCTTTGAAGGCGGCACTTTACATATCTGAGTGGTGCCTTTTTCTCCCGTGGCCTGCCAGAACCATATATTTTTAAGAGCATCATGCCTTAATACTCCCATGTCCATTGCCTTTGTGATAGATACACGGGTCTTTATCTCTTCCTCTGAATTGACCATTCTGAAGAACTCCTCAGGGCCTTCTTTGGTCTCATGAATCCTATTGCCAAGGACAATCCTGATCTGATTTGGAGTCAAGTCATCAACCCCTGGTTCCTGATAGGCTTTTAGCACTGCCTTTAACTTTTCGTCCGAGAGTCCAAAATCTTCTCCATATAACAGGCCGTCAATCTTAGCTTCAATCTTTTTCTTTTCAACTTTCTTTTCAGCTTCCGACACAAGGTCTTCAAACATGAACTTTACCATAGGCCCTTGGTTTTCACCATCCTTGCAATACTCGGATTTATTAAGCAGAAAATATATCAGTTCGATATCATTACGCGTTAAAAATTTAGCACCATTGAATATAAATTTCTTTGGAGTGTATTTCTTAAACCCTTTCTCATCAGTGATGACATTCTCCGCATATCTCCATACCTCTGTGCCATTCTTAGTCTTAACTGTGGATTTTAAATCAAAAGATATTGAGTTGGGCTTGTCAGGTAACAGGTTGTGCTTTAGTTTACTTTTCACAATCCTCTCCGATGGATACACTACTTTGACCGGGAATTTGCCGTGGAAATACTTTTCGATTTTTTTAATCTCTTCCTGGTGCATTTCCAATTTAAACAGTTCTTCATTCTTGTATAACATAGCATATTTAGTTTTAAAGGAAATGAGAGGAATGACTTGCACCCCTCTCTATCCTGTGATTACATTTAGACTGCTTCCATGATAACCATCTGGTTTCCTCCACGGAAATGAGCTCCAATATTGCATCTCTGATAAGTGTTCCTTGCATCAATATCGGTGACTTTCAAACCTTCACCTGCACCGCCTACCTGCCAAACTTCCATTCTCCGGGAATATTTGCCAAGGGCTTTATAACGGGTGCCAAATGAGTCAACCATATTACTGGTAACAGGGTCTTTCTTCTTATTGATTGGAAGGAATACTCCCATCTTGCGTGCTCCGTAACCTTCTGCTCCTGCGAGTTTCTTGTTGTTGAACGAACCCATTCTCTTGAATAAGAAAGTCCTCTCTGATTTCGTCAGGTAAGTGAAGTTCACCGATGCGCTAAGGGCCTCATTACTATTAAACAAAGCATCATTGGTATCCTGTTTCGCAAACGAGATGTTCGTGTTTTTGAAATAATTTACCAATGCGTTCTCGATGTCCTGATGAAGCGAAATCCCTAACAGAGCAAGTATACGATTACCTGCAAACTCCCTGTCAAGGGTATTGTCCATCTCATCAAATTCATCTACTGTGAATGCACCATCAACACTGGTCTGCTCATTCCCTACTCGTCTAACATAAGGAACAAGACCTTCGGTTGTATAGATTGGCCGTCCGGTAACAGGGTCGGTGATGACGTTTGTGGTCTGTTTGCCCCAAAGGAGAGCACCGTCAATCTTAAGTGCCATACGATAATCAATGTCAATCTGACCTTTGAAATAGTATGCGGGTATTGACTTCCCTGCACTGGTTATTGTTACCCATGACTGATTGGTCATCTCTGATCCGGTAACGCCCATAGATTCCTTTATGATCTGTGTGTGGTTGGAATATTCCCATGTTCCTGATACTGCACCTGCTGGCTGTCCTGATCCTTCTGAGAAGGCACTGGATATGATCACAAGTTCTTCTCCTGCGGTGAGTGCCGGAAATTGGTCAGTGATCTCATTAAGTCTTACCGTGATGACGGGTGCAGCAGGAACGGCTACGTTTCTGGTAATAACTATTCCTGTAACCTCATTCGGAAATAAGATTTCGTCATATAACCTGACGTAGAAATTGTTGTTTGCATCAAGATCAATAAGGTCAAGTGTGAACGATATGTTTGCGCCAACTGCGGGTTGTGCAACAATATTCTTGACGTGCATGACTTCATGAATGTGATTATCTTCAAAATGTCCGTATGTGTCTTGTGATACCGGCAGTTCAAATCCCATGGATCTGATTAACTGAAAGTACGATGCTCCCTGATCTCCGAACCTGTTGAATAACACGTTCATTATCTCTGGCTTGTGAATATCAAAGCCTGATACGATATCTGAGGCATATATTTGAGAAATAGCTTCTGGTCCCATTTGTTTAATTTTTAATTATGAATACTATCAAAATACATTGCCTCTTGTGATTACTGTCTTTAAAAACTACCTTTTAAATTCCATGTCGTAAGCCTTCTTACGCTGTGCTTCTTCCGAATCTGGCTCTCCACTTGAAGGCGGGGTGTCATTGTTTTTCGGTGAAGGGTTGTGGTAAACTTTTAATATCTCCTCTTCGGTCATACTTCTTGCACGCTCAAATATGGCGTGATAGATATCCTCCCGGTGAGTAAATAATATGTCGGAGTACATTGCCTCTGCAACACTCGTGACGTTTGCTTGGTTAACTTCCAATTGGTTGCTAACTACATAGTCAAGGGCGTTCTTTAATACAACCTTCTGCGACTCCTCTGGTAATACAAAGTTGACGATAGGTTCTTTTCCTCCTTTGAGTGTTATCGGAATCTTTGCAAACTCCACACCCATCTTTTCGTTTACCTTAGTCCAGCTGTCTGTCTGTGACTTTTCAATCTCAGGTGTCCACTTGGACTTGCTTGCAGGCTCATCTTCTTGGATTTCAGGCATCTTGATCTTCCCTTTGAGTTCCTGTAGTTTATCCTTGGCTCTCGCTCCATCAGAAGCTACTCCAATAAGATTAACATCCAGTTCGTCTTGTGTCAAATCGCCTGACTCGACTTTTGCAGAATCCACATTGTATTTCGTCTCGAAATATCTGCGTACCTGTGGTTCTTTGTTTGCCAATGCCGGGTTGTCAATAATATGCTGCATAACTAAAGCATCCATGTCATTCATGTTTGCCACGTCAGCCGCATTTAACCTATTGAAAACCGTTGCATCTTTAATGCCCGTCTCACGTGCGAACTCATTAAACTTGGCAATGTCGTCACTCGCGAAATTATGTTTCGGCTTTGCCTTTAATTGAGTTTCAAGCTCCTGAGTCTTCTGTCTCAGAGTAGTCAGTTCTTGAAGTGATGCGGATATATTTGCTTTTTTAACATCCTCAACTGTCTTAAACTGCTCGCCAAACATCTCGTTCAGCATGGCAGTGCGGATAGCCTCTGGATTGGGTACTTCTGTTTTTATTTCCGGTTTTATTTCCGGCTTAATTTCGGGCTTAATTTCGGGTTTTATCTCGGGGTTTATCTCAGGTTTTTGTTCACCTGCTTCGCCCTTCCCACTTATTTGTTCTGCGATTTTTGCCGAATCGACACCTTCAATGCTCATTAGAGCTTCCATCTCTGCGTCTCTGCCGTCATTTCTTGCCATAGTGCTTAATTATTTTGATTTTACAAATGTAAATAAAATTACTGTGCGGGTACTACAGACTCTGCCTCCTGAGTCTTTTCAACTATATTAAGGCTACTCTGTAATCCGAGTTTTTCCATATCTCTTTTGTGTTGCTGTGTAGCGAACTGCTCATCAATAGTCTTTTTAGCTTCATATAATCTTATTGCCTCATCCGTCTTAACTTTTTGCAGAGTGTTAGCTGCATCAGATTTAAGCTTAATATCTTCCTGTTCTCGTTGTTTATCCAAGTTCATGTTATCTCTCTGTAACTTCAATTGTCTTTCCTTATTCTTTTTACTCTTATGATTAAGAAATGCTTCTGCATATTTTAAACTACCACTTTCCAAAAGTCTTTCTATCATCAAAAAGTCCGGTAACTCAATTCCAATTATTCCATCCCTATCTGGAGACATTGCTGTAATTGCTGCCTGACGGATAACATCTTTTCGTTCCTTGGTCGGTTTTGCCTCATATTTGATGAAATAGTCCGCATCAACGGTATCTGCACCTACGCTTATGACCTGTACACCAATAGTCCCTATCACTGGCATATATCCTGTATAGGCTTCTTTATCGTGCTTAATAAGTAATTGCAACCTGAGCGATATGTTCTTTGCGGACTTTTCTTTTATTGTCACATATCCACTGTAAATATAGCGCAATGCGTTATTAGTGGCTGCCATAGCAATCTCTGAGCCTCCTACCGACTGTTCTGGATTAGGTGTTGACGCATCAGCTATCTGACTTATACCTGTCATGTCACGAATAGCATTGGCATTGAAGTCCCATACGGCAATGAACTCAGTTAACTGTGCCCCGATGCCTCCTTCCAACTCCTGTATCGGTCTGTATCCTCCGGGTGCATTGGGTATGCCTTTATGTGTTGTGGCCTTGTAGAGTAAGTCTCCTGTCTGCGTGAGTATTTTCAACAGGTCTAATGGTTGAAGTTTATTGGCTCCAAGTGTCATGTTCTGTAATGCCGTAAATTCGATAGCAATACCTGAAGGTCTGGCTTTGGCAATAGCATTTTGTAATTTGAAATAAGCAAGTACCATCTGATGTACGTGTGTCTCTGCAAGGCTCACAAGTGATCTGAATGGCAGTTTATAAAGATGATATGATAACTCAACCTCTTTCTTTCCCGGACGTGGCACGTCATACTGTAAGCCAAAATCGTAAGGATAGTTAGTGCCTATTATCCACTTGCATTTATAAACAACTTTTATGTCGAACTTATCAGTCTTTTTCTTCTCGGTATCATAGACAACTCCCCATTTCTCATCATACATATTCTCTGTGCCGTCAGGGGACTTTCTTTTAGTCTTGTAGGTGCTGTTTACAGAAAACCATTCTGAATCCATAACATCAACCAGGAAGCCATCATAATTAGCAGTGTGGGTGTCCTCGTTATAAGTATAAGAATCGAGTGGAAGTCCATATTGTTTTGCCAACATGAGCAATTCACTCTCCGGTATTTCGGGATTGAGTTTACGAAGGTCGGATATAAGTACCTGTATGATCTCGCCTCCATATTCCATGTTCTTATGGTCGTTGTGTTTTGAGTATTGTCCTACGAAACAGGCAGGGTCAACATATCTTACTCTTACTTTTTTCGTGTACTGATCGGTATAGTCTTTTGTAGCCAAGCAGTTTATCACACAAGCATCCCTGATGATCTGTTTTTTAATCTCTTTCCAGTCAGATATATAAAACGTGTAGTCTATACCCTGTTCAATCTCTGTCTCCTTTGCAAGTTTAAAGCCTCCTGCTCCTTCGTATAGATTCAACTCGTCCATTGACTCAGGGACATACTCTGATGACCTGTCAATGCCCATGGATTTATCAATATAGTCAAGTGTTTCTTTGAACTTCATCCGGTACTGCATATCTAACTTTGCAGACTCTTTTTCATCGGTGCTGGACGGGTCAACGGCTGTGGCTACTACCTGGTGATCGGTTTGTTCCATCATACCCTCGACAACACGTAAAAATTTAGGAAGGACTGAAGGTATATCCCAATTGATATTCATGTAGCCTGTCATGGCTGCACTGGGATCGGTTATGTCGAGTAATGTTTTCTGGTATTGCTTCACATCCTGCCTGCCGTCTGCAAGCTGTCTTAATGCTGCAAACTCGCTTACACTGCTGAAAGGGATTGCACTCTTGCCCTGCCTATAACGAGCATACATGGCTTCACACCACTTCTTTCCCCATATCTCATTCTTATCATCAGGGTTTATATCATCCTTCGGGAAGGAGTACCCGCCTTTGGTGTATGCTTCGAGTGAAAATGCCATTTGTCGCAAATATTTTTATCAAAGTTAGTACTTTCTCATTGAACCATACTCTCTTTTTGTTAAATAACTATCAAGGGTATATGCCTTCTCGTCTATCTCCTGTGTCTCGTTATATGAACCACAAGTACCAAGTAGTGCGTATCCCCCTGCTGTAAAGAGGTCATAATTAGTCATATCTTCCGGCCCGTCAATATCCCTGCATTCCTCTAATATTTCAATATGATTCTCTATATCAGCCTCATTTTCAATCCATGTCATGTACTCCTGAAAGATGCTCTGCTTGGTGCGATTTGCTGTGTCTCCGGGGGTGGCACTTATCTTGAAAGTATTCGGGTCCATCTTGTAAAGTAAGAACCCTTCCCATCCCCTGTCTCTGAAATAATCCCAAAGGAACGGCACGTCTATCTCAGGAAACATAGGTACCCCGTAATAAATGCACATCATAAGCATGTCCTCGCCATAGATATTTTTATCAAATGTCCTCTGAGCATAGGTACATGCGAACTTACGCTTCATGGAGATGTCCCCGTCCTTAATCATACCTTTCTTTACTACGGCACCACCTCCTTTTGACTTTCTTGTGCCTTTAGTTATATTGAATTTGAACGGGTCTCCTCCTGCCACGCCCCAATGCGCATTTGCGGGCTTCCATGTTTCTTCTTCATCACTCCAGAACTTCTTATTTGATTCGAGTTCATTAAGCTGATGGCTTAGTCTAAATTTGCCCTGTGGGTTTGCAGTAAAAATAACCTTGCCATCCCTTACATTCTCTTTCCAACTCAAATTACCTACTGCGATATCCTGCTTGCTGAAAGATAGGTTATCAATATACGATTCGAGTTTATTCATATTAAACCCTGACGACTTTGCTGCGGTGCGGAAACACTCTATAAAACGTGTGGGGTATAGTCTTATTTCCTCAGATAACGCTTCCTGCTCATCGGTAAATGCCTTACGTCTGTTTGCCAAAAACTCCCTCGCCCCTACCTCTTTTCTGACATATTCAGCTTTGTTTTTTATCAATGCGTTGATAACAACATTGCTATGCTTATCAAAAGCCTCTACCCTGTCATACGCGATGTATTCAGCCTGCTCTTTTGTCGGGGCGTTTATAATACTCATCCCAAACTTATCAATGAATCCTTCCAAACCATCGTAAGCTGGAATGAACAATGTGGCAAGTCCTGATTTAGTCTGCCCGTTCTGTGTGCGTTGATAGTATCTGCTCATCTTACACTGATACTTAAATGAAGCACCTCCACCTTTCTCCATCTCCCCTACCGTGGATGTTTTAATAGTATATCCGATGATCTTTGCTCCAATAGAAAGACACTCTTTTACAACCGTATGCCTATCCCAACACAACAGTCCTTTTTTCAGTTTACCAACCTCATCATCATGGTGAAAGTATAATTTGTCGCCATCATAAGCCGATGCGTCTGCCATCTCATAACTGATGCCCGATTCAAGTCCCAGTTCTGATGTGGATAACGCTCCCCGGGAAGAAAGTCTTTTTGCAGGAGGCGTAAAGGATAGTTCTGTCTTTGGTGATGTAGAACCCTCATAGTTTGGCTTAAAGAAAAATGGCAGTTTCTTCCATGGTGCTACAAGATGCCTGAGAAAACATTTACGAGCCTGTACATCATTCATGGACTGTATTCCTCCAAATGCTGACATCGTACGCGAGATGATCTCATAGTGGATACATTCGGCCTTATATGTCGCTCCCTCGCGCCTATGCTTGGGATAATTGAATCCATAAAACAATCTTCTGCCAAAATCTACCCATATATAATTTCCTTTCGCATCCCTTGTCGCAAAACCATCATTATTAACCCTTGGTGCTTTTGTTTCAGTATAGATTTTACGTGCAAATAAAAAGAATCGCCTGTCCCTGTCCCTGTAATCCGGCAGACCTGTGTCTATCTTCCACCATGCACAATAAAAATAATGCCACCCGTCAATGAATGTGGGTATGCCGTTATTATAAAACCAATACCCGTTAAGCCTTCTGTCCCATTGTGTTTTAATAAACTCGATCTCCTCGGTATAGATGTCTTTATGATCTTCCAACTCATCCCATATCTCATCAAGGGTCTCCATCTTTATCTGAAGTTCCTTTAACCGCTTTGGAAGTTTTGGTGCATGCCATATCTGATCTTGCGCAGGCAATCCGAAATTATCTATCAGATGAGGCTCTGGGGGTATCGGCAGTTCGAGTTCAATAGGAATAAGGTCTTTATCATCGGTGTTTACCCATACACTCTTATCCGCATCCTCATACCCAGATAATATCTGAGCATCGACTTCTTTGTAATAGCGTTTTAAGAGTGCGAGATGATTCATATCGTAATCCAATATTTACAATTAACGTCATCTGTCTGTACTGGTAATCCGGGAAACCAATCTGCAGGAAACACTGCTTTTGCTTTTGACAACCATGCTCCCCACCAGCTGAACGTACTGTTAGAGCCTATGATATATTCGGCTTTTGTCAGTAAATAAAAATCTTCTATCGGTGTATTGCTAACATATTCAAAATCCTCTTTTATGGTGTCTTTTGCTTTTTGCAGATCATCGGTAATCACAATAACTCTTCTGCCTGGAAAGTGTTTGAGTGCTGCCATGTAATAATCCCGACTCATGTTATTAAATCCCATAGCAAGATATTGTGGTGCGTAGTTACGACAATGAAGCAATATACAGTCCTTGTACGGTGTTTCTCCTCGATCCTTTAGGGTGAAGTAATGCCTTATCAAATCAGTGCAATGTTCAAAATATTTTTCTGACTGCAGGTATCCCCAAATAGATGAATTGTCCGGGATATTGAACCCTATGAAATTTCCTTCCGGTATTTCCACATTTTGATAGTTTCCCGGAATGACTGAAGGCAATGGATTGACAAAATAATCCTGATTATTCCAATATGGGAATCCATAAGGATACCCATTCTTTACAGCGATGCCTATTGTTGATGCAATGAAAAATAAGATATTACCAAAAGTATTGTCTCCCTTGGCATCTGCTTTTGGTCGGTTATTAAACCACTCGTTTCTGAATGTTATCATGGCTTTAGATATAATGCGTCACCCCATGTCTTTGGAGTGCTATCTGTTAGTACCCTCTGAAATCCAAACTCTTTTAAAAAGTTATCCAGATCACCTACAAGACAACATCCCTTATAAACTTCCTCAAAGTTAACTTCCGTATAGATAATATCAATAAACGGAAGCGTTTCGACTGCACCTTTGAAGACTTCCAGTTCATATCCCTGAACATCAATATTGATCATATTATAGAGATCATGTCTAATGAAAATATTGTCCAATTTTTGAACTTTTACAATTTCTTTTTTGTCGAAAATTACACCGGGATATTGATAAAGATGCGTTCCTGGTTCAAGTAACGAACAACTCTGCCCATTATTAGCTGTCTCTACATACATTTCTTTTTCTCCGGTCATATTACCAAGCGCAATATTGAATATTCGTATATTATCATCAGTGGCTATTCTCCGATGTAACTCATCACAGCTTGCGACTATTGGCTCAAAAAACATCATGTTTTCGATACCTTGCTTTTTATAATCCTGATATTCCTCCCCATAGTGTGCTCCGATATGCAATACACCTCGTATATTCAGATTGAAGTCTTTTATTATTTTATCAAGTTTTATAAGCATCTTGCAATAAGTATATCGTTTGGAATAAACCCATCTTCGAGCGTAAAAATATAATTGGGGTTGATCTCCAATATTTTCTTCATCAGATCCAGTGTATCGAATCCTCTTAATTCTTTTGTCCATCCTCTTAAATCATCAATCAGTATAGTGTGTGTCTTAATTGGATGTGCCTTTATTGCTTCTAATTCCTCTAATAACGGGGTGTTCTTCTTCCCCATTGCCGTATCTAATCCGCAAAAATGACCATCGAGCCAAAAGGCTATTGGAGTAGTAATATGTTTTATAAACTTTGGGAGTTCTTCTGCTGAGTCGCCTTGGAATAAGGTTACATCGAAATTTCCTTCAAATCGCTTTGAACATAAATAATGAAGTTCTGTGGACAATTCAAATGACACAATGTTCTTAAATCCTGCATCCAACGCCTGCTGAACACCATCTCCGTGCCACGTTCCGGTTTCAATGAAAATAGGATTAAGATACTTCTGAAAAATTTCTTTACTTGCTGGCATTTGTATAACGATTAAAGTGATTAATAATCTGAGTGTAATCTACATTCATATTTTCAATATCCGAGAATCCTGGTCTCTGTGTTGCTACAAGAGGACTGACAATATAGCAATTAAATTTCTCCTGAACCTCTGTAAAGTAAAACACGTCAAGCGTATTTCGTTCCAATGAGTTCCTAAAAAAACGATCGCAATTATTGAGAATATAATCCACAACCCTTTCGGAATTATAGATTATCGCATGTGCGCAATAAGCTCCTTTTAATCGAAATAGGTTTTCAGAATGTCTCTCAATTGGTCTCATTAATGTTGCTCCAAGATATAGTAAGTCCCAATTATCTGGCAATTGGCTCATTGCATTTACTACTGCTTCCCATGGACGCAATAATACACAGTCATCCTCAAATATGATAAATGGAAATTCATTTTCTATGGCGAGTATAGTGAGTTGTGATTCGGTGCATCCCTTCCATCCGGGGTTTGTCTTAATAGCATTAAACCGTTCAACTTCAAAAGGAAATATATTCCCTTGGAACTCAGCCATTCTATCAGGTCTGCTTTCAAGATTTATTACATACGCTTTCATAATTCTTGTGACCATTTTAAAAGTTCATTATAAGAGTGTTCGTAGGTGTAGAAAGGGGCCCCTGATTCCAGATATACACTATCACTCATGCCGTATTCCTTTGCCTTATTATAGATGCTCGTGTTCGGAAGTACCCAACATATATTTGGACCATATTGAGTTATCCGACTTCTTAACCTATTTGCCTTTGTTTCTTCAATGTTCTTGTAGGTATCTCCGGGCAACCCTACCAGAAATAAACTCATGGTGTTTATTCCATTGTTCTCTGCAATCTCCACACCTCTCAACATCTTTTCTACTGTGGTGTTCTTTCCCATGCGGTCAAGTGCATCCTGGCTTAAAGATTCAATGCCAAAATGTACTTTTCTGCACCCGGCACGGTATAATTCTCTTGCAAGTTCCTCGTCCATAGATTCTGCACGTCCTACGCATTGCCATTTTAATTCTCCGTCAAGTCCTGCGCATATCTCAAAGACTCTTTTCTTATTTGCGGTGAAATTGTCGTCATAGAATATCCATGTCTTAAACCCTTCTGATTTGCGTTTCTCGATCTCAAGGATAACATTGTCGGCTGATCGCATCTGATATTTATGTCCCCAAAATTCTGTTGATCCACAGAAGTTACAACGAAATGGACAACCTCTTGATGATATTATCGGAATACCCTGTGTTCCATAGAACTTCAATCCGGTATAATCAGGAAATGGAATCTCATTGATCCCATAGAAATATTTATGCTCACAATTACTGACTATTTTTTCGTTATTTCCCTGCACTATGTCAATGATGGCATTTTCCCCTTCTCCTATCACAACCTGATCGTATCCTATTGAAAGCATTTGCTCTGGCATTGCTGATGGGTGATGGCCACCGCATATCAGTCTCCCTTTTATCCTATCTCTTATGAGCCTTGCGTGTCTTACTGAGAAACTGTGGAATGAAACTCCGGTTATATCGTAGGTTTCGGTATCATTTATTGCGTCATGAAGGTCTTTTACTGCAACATCAACTCCCTGATCCTTTAATGCCGACTGTAAGTAAGCGATTGAAGGTGGTGGAAATTCCCCTGTCTCCCATGGATTGATTAGTAGTACTCTCATGGCTAAAAATCTATGGCTCCCGGAATGTGCGCCACATAATACTGTGGTGTCGGTATCTTTACAGAAGGATGAGGTAATAAATACTTCTCAATCATCGCAAAATCATGTCCGTATCCATCTCCCCAGACAATATTTAGACTTCTTTTGTGTGCAATAGAACTTGTACCTATACGTCCAAGTGTGAGTAGATTGTCTCTTTCCCTTAGGTCTGTAAACTCGGCATTATGGACGGTATAGTCGTTGTAATACACCCAATCGTATTTTTCGGTATCAAAATTATCACTGATGATCTGCAGATGATTTTCCCCAAACTTATCATCATGGTCAAGATAGCAGATCACATCTCCCTTTGCCATTTCAATTCCTGTCTGCCTGACAATACCACTGAATGTAGGCTGTTTATTAATGTACTTGAAATGTATTTTAGAATTATTAACCCAAAGGTGAGCCCACGTGTCTTCCGCAAGTCTGTCCCCGTCTGAAACAATGATAAGTTCTGCATCTTCATAAGATTGATGAAGAAATGATTTTACAGCTCGCATAAACTTCACTCCCGGATTTGATGCGCCCCTACTTCCTCCATAGCTCTCATATCCTCCAAGATACACTGGCATTATGACTGATATTCTCATTTGTCTTTCAGGTATTGGTCAAAGTTAAGCAGATGTCCCCATACATCACTGATTCCCTCTCTCTGGTACACAAGTCTGGGATTAAATATATAACAGGGATGCGCAGCCTGTATGTCGGTTAAGATCACATCGCCATTACGAGTTATTACCTCCGGCTTAAAGAGTTCCAGAATGAAGTTATATGCTCTCTCATGGATGCCTATTGCGTGAACGTAGTACGCACGCGTGACACGATTAATATTTTCTGTTACCGGAATAGGTCTATGGACATTTTGCCCTCCTAAGTACAGTAAATTCCAATCCTCTGGCACTTGACGTATGTACTTATCAAACAACTCCACAAAATTCTCATGAAACACCGCATCGTCCTCGAAGAATAGAAATCTTTTTAATCCAAGTTCTTTTGCCTCTTTTACTGCATTATACATGGTCTGGATTGTGCCTATAACACCTACATTGAAGTTACCGGGCTCGCATGGTAGATTATATGGGTTGCCATAGACAAGTCCCTTAAATCTCTCTGCTGCAATCCCGAATCTGGCTGTTTCTTCTGTGAATTGAGCCAATCGGTCTGTCCTGTGATCGCAATTAGTGAAAATTGCTTTGTCGAAAAAAGTATTTACTGTTATCATATCGTATTTTATTTCTCTTTTCCTTCCTGTGCTTTTTTTGCGTAGTCCTCTGGGCGTAATGCAAGGCGCTCATCTTCCAAATACCTCAGCATTTCGTCTTTTAGGTGTGGATTATTGTCCTCATTTAAGAGTTCCATGAGATTACTTTCAAGTTCATCCCTGAGTTCTCCAAGTTTTGTGATGCTTTTCGTGTCTCCTGCCTGTATTGCGAGCATGAGGTTGAAATAAGCGGCTTCAACGCTTATCTGATACGCATATTTGTATGACCTATGGAGTATTGCATACTGAACTATCTTCTGATTCACGACACGATTCTTCCCTTTGAGAAAATCTTCAACAACACTTTCAAATATACCGCCTTCTTGTATCGGAAACTCGCAATCATGGGCAACTTCAATCTTTCTCTTTAAAACATCACTGTATTTTTTACGATAAGGTGAGTTCATGTCGTACATACACAAAACATACTGTATGACCTTGTTATTATCAAGGGATTCACCTGGATTCAGACGAAACTCTTTTATCTTCCCAAGGTCTTTGTAGAATTTTAGAATGTCTGTACCCTTCGGCACTCGTGTCGGGTCAAATCGCATCTGTGCGTACTCTTTGGGATGAAAGGATGGATTCATATCTTTGCGAGTAAATTTCGTCTCTGAACCCTGTAATACTTCGCACCACCATCAATCTTTGCATGGAGATCATACTGCAAGGGAATATCGTTACTCTTACGGATGACAACAACATCATCCACGGCAATATCCACACCTTCATCTGAACTGCCCTCATCTACGTATTGTCTATTGGCTATCCCTGCATATTTAACTCTGCCGTAGATAACCTCTTTGCTATTTCTTTTTTCTGTGATGATGAGCTCCATGTTTAACTTAGCCATCCTTTCCTTGTCGTGTGTTATTGCCGGATCCTCTATGGGTTCTATCAACACATAACCGTTGGCTGGAATGATCTTTTCATCACGGATAATGGCATAGATAAATTGATATGGGATAAGCACAAACCTCTCACCGTCCTCAATGATACACCGGCTTTCCTTTGGTTTTAAGGCGTTTACGATCGACAAATAATAAACAATGACACCATCGCCTATCTTTGCTTCCAATGGTGTTTGCCACGGCATCCCCTTGTTTGGTTCTCCTGAGTAGTATAGATGTGATGGCAGTCCAAATATAGTTCCGGTTACTGTTGTGTGCCGTTCTGGATCAAAGGTCGTATCAACGAATAACCCTCTCACGGTGTCATTCTCTTTGCCTAACTTAATTAATATCAAGTTATTAAGTGTCCTTTTACGATCCATCAGTCCTTAAAATTAAGATTTGCAAATTCACCGTGATATAATTTTGCAGCATCATCATAAGCGTGTGCAGCAAGTTCTTCGGTCTTAAAAGTTCCAAGATATTTCATTTTACCATTCAGCCTAATTGTTGCTTTAATATATTTCCATTTCCCTCTGCAAGTATAAATATGAACTCCTAGATATTTAGAAGTACTGCCTATTTGACTTATTACGTTTTGACAATTCTGGGCATGAGTGCAATTTCGAAGATTATATTGTTGATTATTTAAAGTATTGTGGTCAATATGATCGACCATTAAACCCTTAGGCGTCTGCATTATTAAGCGATGCATTCTACATACAACTCCATTAATTCTGGTTTCGGCATAAAAATAATTATTACCCCATTTAACAGCACACCATTTAAATTGATTTAAATAATTAAATATTGCATCGTCAACCAATGCAACTTTGCCCTGAGTTAAATTAATTGTTTTCATGACTTCCGATTTTAAATGATCCCGAACAAATGTATCTGGACGTGGAGTTCGGGAATCCACTTTCATCGGGCAATTACCCCCGACTATCCAGATACAAATATATAAAATTATTTTCATTACCATCACTTCTTCCTCTTCCATGTCACCAACAATACTATCAGAAGTATTGCGGGTATGATTAGACATACTAAAATCTCTTTACTCATAGCTATTTGTTTTTAATGTTTACGAACCAGTAATCATAAAGTTCTTCAGATGATTTAAAAATAATGTTTTTTGGCAGATCAACTAACAAGTATTGTCCTTCTTTTTCCCAATCAATCATTATTCTTTTTTTAATTATCCACTCAATGAACTCCATTACATAAACAACGATTTCCGGAACTGTGTATTGAGTGTCACCTTCATCATAATAATTATTCCATGATTCTTTAATTATTTTAAGTATCTGCTCTTCCATTATTTTGCCTCCTTTGCTTTCTCTGCCCGTCTCTGATAATCTAAGTTATTCACGCATATCAACTGTCCGTCCACTTCTACGAACTTTACCAATCCATCTCTTTCAAACTTGGCAAACCTTAACATGGTGATGCGTTTGTCTTTCCTGGATGATAGCTTCCATGCCGGATACTCTATTGCACGGGTTAGGTTTATTCTCTGACCATGATATGTTATCACGATGTAGTCCTTGGCAACGTCTACTGCCATAGTTCGTAATGGTTGTTGTTTAGGTGGCGTTGAAACGGGTTTGTCCCAAAGATATAACTTCACCCACTTTAAGAATTTTATGATTGCCTGTAATATCTTCATGGTTGCATTCTTTTTCGTGTCGTTGCCCCTTCTGCCGAAGGTTGGGTGTCAGATTTTATTTCATAGAATACAAACGGTAATGGAGCGGTGTGTTTTACTTTTGATTTAGGATCAGCAAGCCCGAGGAGTATATCTGAACAATACCACGAGCCATGCATTCCAATATTCTCGGGATACGCCATACCTGCACCACAACTGCATCTTACATAAGCAGCAAATCTGAGTTCTGATTCTGCAAATTTATCTTTACATAACTCAGTTCTCTTAATTTTCTTCTCGCATTCATCTTGTTTATTACCCCGTATCTTTAGTAGTTCTGCTTTCTTTGGCTCTATCTGAACCTCGAGGCTTTTTATTTCGGCCTTTAATTCATCTTCTCTGTTCATAATTGAGTTTATTTTATTCATAATTCAAAATTAAGATTAATTATTTGAGATGCCAAACGGGGGAATAACTAAGTAAACCCCCGCTGACTATGAAAAAAAATGCAGAAACCTGATCGGCATTCAGGCGAGTCAAAGATAGCCTATTTTTTTCTGCTTTCATTTTTATAGGTTTTTAAATTCAATTACCCATACCCAAGGGTTACTGTTCCATGAAGCACGTTTTAGATTTATCGAATCCCATAATATAGCGAAGGCATTCGTCGGTTCAATACATGGCGTTTTGTTCATGTCTATTCCTTCATCAAGAGCGTCCTTATTTGAAATATCTTGCACCCTCTCAACTCTAATCCCTGTTATCTCAAGTTTAATCCGGCAGGCTTCTTTAGGCATGAATATTGAAGGACGCTTATGATAACCTAAGCCCCATCTTTTTAAAATAGTCTCAGGGGGATTATCTTCATACATATAAACTTTTTTCTCGGATAAAGTCAAATCATGAAAATGATGTTCTTTTTTTACCGAGTTCATTAGCGTTGTGCTTATTCGTGTCCAGTGACCATAAGCATAATGAGTTTCACGCACCCAAAGGATATCGCCTGACTTATGACTGTAAATTACCCACGAACACGCATTTGAATTAACTAATTCCCATGAATGATAAAGCCTATCATCATAAGGAATGGCAAGTCTGGGTATATCAAATTCAGATGAATTGCCTTTATATCTAAATCTATCAGGCTTTTCAATAAGATCATGAATCTTAATTATCCTTCTGGTTTGCGTTTTTCTTCCGTCCAGAATTGCCTGAACCATTGGAGTCGAAAATAAGATAGGATGTTCTTTCATGATTTATATTTTAGGTTGGTTAAGGGTTTGCTCCCATTCTGATGCTTTTTTAAACATCTCGGCTATTCTTGCGGTTGCTGATTTTCTACCAAAAGGGAAATGCGTAACAAGTATATTTTCCTTACTATATTGTAGAATAGAACAAACATGCCCATGAAGAACAACCATAACTCTCATGGGTAGCATTTTAGGATTTGGGAATTTATAAATTTCGACATCTTTAAATAATGTTTTATCTCCTGATTTTTTAAGTCGCTCAATTTCAAGATGGCAGTATTCGCAAAGTGTAGATAATTCTTCATCTTCATATTCCCACGGCTTTAATCCTGCGTGGTATTCAATGTGGTGTACATGAAGTGTTGTTTCTTCATCTTTGCATTTTATGCATTTCCACTCATCTCTATGCATAATACCAAGTCTTCTTTTCTGCCACATAGGATGAGTAAGTAGTTTTTGATATTCTTCTTGAGATAGTGTCGGTTTTAATTCTTTTTTTGTTTTCATAATTTAGGCTATTTAAATTCTTCAGGTATATATTCTTTAGGCTCAAACTCTCCTGCTTCCATTCTTCTATTCCAATCGTCCTGTTTCTCCTGATATATCCTATCTCTTTCTTTTTGTTCTTGGATTTCAGTAAGAGAAAAAATTTCTTTTTCTTCTTCTTTTTCTTTTTTCCCATTCTCTCCATTATTACCATTGTTGTATATCGGCGTGCTTCTCTCGTGCTTCTCTCGTGCTTTACTTGTGCTTTCTATGGTGCGTCTAAAATTATCTAAGTCTTGATATTCACTGTAATTCAATACCTTAACTATCATTCCTCTCGTGCTTCTCGTGGTGCTTATCATTGATGACTCCTTTGCGTACTGTAAAAACTTCTTGATTTTATCAGGGGTACAGTCATTTCCGATTAATTTTATCTCTTCTGTAAAGTTAAAAAATCCTTCTCCTTCTCCGAGACCATTGTAAGGCTCATGGTTTACTTTTCCGAGTATATACACCCAAATTACCTTCCATGTAGATGGTTTTCGTAACCATAGTTCGCTTGTGAATATTTTACGGGCTATTATAAAGGCACCCCCCTGTATCTTAGCTTCCATTTACAATTTGTAAAATCTTAGAACAAAAAAAAGTTACTTAATCTCTGCCGATGCCTCTGCTTTGAGTCGGATATAATCAACTCCTGATATCCTCTCAACAACCAATCTACCCTCCTCGATAAGTTTATCAATGGCTACCCTATTGATGTTGTACTGTTTAGAGTATTCCATTTTGCTCATTAAATCTTTCCGTTCAATAATCCTTTTCATACACGGTGTAAATTTTTGTTTTTAAAAACACCCCATGTTCAATGAGGTGCTGCAAATATATGCTATTTTTTAATATAAAAATAAAAGAAGCAGTCTTTTATTAATTAAACTTCTTTAAAATATGAATAAAACGTGTCTACCGTTTTTCCGCTTTCTGTTACATAACAGTCGGACTTTGGCAAAACTAATAGATCATGTTTTAATGTTGTGTCGGCATTAAGGATTAATACATGCGAGGCCATAAATGGTTGTTCGCTTGCTGAATCTATATAACCAACCCATCGGGAATCAGGATAGTTTTTTAATTCCGTCCCCTTCATAATCCCCTCAGCGTGTGAAATCGAATCTCCGTAAAACAACGATGTCTGTTCGTCGTTATTTTGATCTAACGTAACTACTTTTAATGTTAACATGGTTTCTGATTTTTAATGTTTCTACTAATACTGTTTCTATTTCGACTGCTTCTATTTATTTTTATGTCTTCTGACCATTGCGGTTGATCGGTTATTCCTTCTTACTCTGAGCCATGCCCTGTTGCCCTCTACTTTAAAATCAATATCATGGACTAGCCCACAATCGCAACAAGCCATTTTATAACCCTCCTCAATAGGTCGGAACCATGCATTGGCTTCTGTTTTTTCATAAGTTTGACCATGTTTTTTCCTCTTGATAATAAGTTTGTCTTTCATAATTATCAAAGGTTATTTTCCTTACAAAACTTATCAATGCGGAAAAATATTTCCTGTCCCTGATCGTTGATCTTTGCATCAGGTGACCCAAAATCATAGAGCCTCATCCTTACCCGTGCCATGTTTCCCTTGTCAGTCTTTGTTGTTCCCCAATAATGGGTGTACTTGTGCTTGGGGTCGCTTCCGGCTTTTATTGCATCTTTGTTAATGACCTTAACCTCTGGTCTTAACTCGTGTGCTTTTATCAGTGATGCAGCAAAATACTGCTCATGGAACAGGTTCTGATGAATGACTACATCGCCATATTTCTTAAAGAATAAGTTCTGGTTCTCCGGTGCAAAGATGTACTCCGCACTGCACTTTATCCACTCTTTAAAGAACTCCATGTCGTGACCGCCACATATGCCACAATTATAGGCAAAGTCCGTCACGGGGTTATCTACAATGATCTGAGGCCTTATTTTAGCCTTATTGAAACATGGTCTGAGAAGATCGTAGTAATGGTATCCCTTCAGGTGCATAGGCTCGTGGCTCTGGAAACACAACTTGGCATTAAGAATACGTGGAGGCAATGGATCCCATAGGAACACATCATTGTCCAAGTGTACAAATGGCTCTGTCTGTTCGTTGTAAGCAAGCAATTTGCCATATGCCCAGAAGTATTTAGAGACGGATTTCATCTCATTGAGCTTATTAGAATAGCTTGTTATAGGCAATCCGAGAGGCTTGATGACATCAAGTCCCCAGTCGGAAGAAATAAACTGCACCTCCTTAAAATGACGGGAGGCACAGAGTATTGAGAGTGCTGTAGTGAAAAGAAAATCACTGTACTTGACGAAACCACATCTGTTGCCGAAGGATTCGTCTGGATTAAAGTATGAAAATACTGCCTTCTTTATCATAGTCGGATGAATCTATTAAACCCACCCACTACCAATGGCATCACCATAACTGGTGTAGTCGGTAGAACCGCCACAGAGAATGTCTGTTGCGGCTTGAAACCGCCAGTCCCATTCGCTCTTACTGCAGGTTGTCACACAATAATGTTTATTGTGCCATTGTGCTCCTTCTTTTGGTCCATGTGTCGTATGCTCCGTTACAGAGTTTAAGACGCAGACGCGGGCTTTCAGGAAAATCCTTGCTTTGACATTGTAAGCCATGATGCAAAAAATTAAGTTTAAAAACTATGATTAAGAAAAAAAATTTAAACCAAACCGGGATTTAGCTCCCGGAAGGCTGTCTAAGCCACTGCTTTAAGCGATGGATTATACATTTGAATTGTTTTGCCGTTTATTTTGGCGTACTACCTTCAACGAACTATTCCTTTATTTGCTGTCAAAACCAAGTCATCCCCGTGGACGAG
The DNA here is from genome assembly GCA_016649735.1 of Prolixibacteraceae bacterium. Classification (GTDB taxonomy): domain Bacteria; phylum Bacteroidota; class Bacteroidia; order Bacteroidales; family Prolixibacteraceae; genus JAENXA01. The sequence continues at coordinate 27,580 of JAENXA010000001.1, forward strand.
CGATTGCGGTAATATCGCATCTTAACAATGCTCCCTCAACCATTTTTGTCAATCTCTCTTAGGCTACCTCGAACTCTCCTAAGTTCATTTGGGCATTACCCAACAGCATCTTTAAGGCGAAAGAAGTGGAGATGCCGGGAGTCGAACCCGGGTCCAAACAAACTATCTAATAATTCTCCAGTAATATATTTTCAAAGAACTTTTATTTAATTACACTGCTAATGTCTTGAAATGGCGTGTTATACCATACTTCTCTCCTGTGGCATTAGACACCCTTAACCTGTAAGCATACTTCGTATCAGGGGTGAGCCCTATAAGTGTTGAATGACAGGCATGAGTCCCTACGGTTGCTTTTGGACTTTCGTTAGCAGCCAGGTGTGATCCGTAGCTATCAAGGTCTTCCGTGGAATCAACCTCAAAGAATAATGTTGTGGAGATAGCCTGTGTGAGTACTGCCGTGCCATGGACTGTTGCTGTGGTACTGCCTGTGACTTCCACACCATCGGTGATACCTATCGGGGGCCTGTCGTTATCCAAAGCACTGCCATATCTAAGAACTTCTTCTGCATCGGCTATTCTCTGATCCCACTCATCTCTTGGGAGCTCCATTGTAGGGATGTCGATGATGACTTTTCTCTGTGCGCCATCTCTCCCTGGACGGTTCTGTGGATCACTCCTGTCATTTAACTCATTGGCGAGTCCGAGTATCCTTACTTTAATTCTGACATTCTTGTTACTCATCTTACTTACGTTTTAAATTTAACATACAATTACGATGTCAAAATTAATCTTTTTTTCTTAACAGTGCGAACACATCTTTGTTTTTCTCATCATCGAGAGGTAACCGGGCTATTCGGAACACCACAGAAGAAGGCTTTTGTCCTCCCACGGCATGGCTCTGACACCTATCCCAAGTAGCATCAATGATAAACCGTGCCAGCCCAACATTGTTGAATATAACACCGCCTGCAGGTGCTTTACGTAGTGGCCATCCCTCGACATCTTTGAAGATGCCAAAGTCAGATTTACATTTGGTGTCACGGCATATATTAACTGTGGCATAGACATCTTTCTTCTTGTCGTACAAGCCCAGGTGTTTAACCGCGGCCTTGTTGAAGAACACCACGCCTTTGATTGTGAACCTCACCGTTGGCTCACCTCTCATGGCATCTGTAAAATCCTCTTTGCATAGTTTTTCTACTTCCATGGCATCAGGAGATATAGTGTTTCAACAACACATCAATGGCCTCAATCTTTTCTTTTAAGGATGCCCTTTCTTCAAGGAGAAGATTAACCATTTCCCCTACATTTAACCGAGGTTGTGGTTTAATTTCTTCAATAGGCTTCTCTTTATGTTGTTTTAGTACAGATTTTACCCAATGGGGTTCGATTTTATCCGGTTCTGATACGGTTTCCTTCTTTTCTGTATCAGTTTTTGCCTCTTTTAATACAGAAGGTGATTTTGTCATCAATGTTTTACCATGTTTCTGTGCATATTCAGTGATCTTCTGCCCTGAATTAATCCATGAAAGAACACGTTCCCAAAAGGTTTCGCCAATCTTATCCCAATACTTAGGATTTTTAAACCACGAGATATAACTTGGGTGCATTCCAAAGATAGCAGCCACATCTTGTGCCAGTAGATTCTCGGCTTCAATAGCCTTTACAAGTTTTTCTTTGATGTTTGTTCGTGTAATGATGTTCATAGTAGTAATTATTTTAGTAACTCCATTAGTTTCTCTTCAAGCCACTTCACGTAATCTGTATTGGGTTTATTAAATATGATTGTACCCCGATTCCCTGCCAAATCAAATTTCTCCGCATCTGACATATCGAGTATCCACTGACCTTTTGATCGCCATACATCAAATACAACTTCTTCTTCGTCAAAAGATGTATTACTCGTTTCTGCCTTGTATTTCATTTGCAGTTCGAGTCTGTTCATTTGCTGTCCTCCATATCAGGTAGCAATATATCATCGTCCGTAGTCTCTTTTGCACCAAACTCACACCGCATCCGGCAATACTCAGAATTATAATGCAGGCAATCACGATATTTAACCGGTGCATCGCTCTCACACAGCTTTCCTTCCGGAAAATTAAGATTGGCAAATTCTCCTTTGAGTTCTTTCGCTTTAGCATCGTATAATTTAGCAGCAATAATCACATCTCTTGTAGTGCCTAAATCATAAACCACCCCATTATGTGTAATAGATACTCCATAAGAAAGTCCCCATGTTCCTGTTTTCTTTTTAAACCATCTATGCTCACTAACTCCAAGGTATTGAATTTTGCCACGAGGTTTAATCCAACTTCTGTTTTGATTTACAGTGCAGTTTCGTAAATTATATCTGCGGTTATTCAATCCGTCCCAATCTCTATGGTCTGTTTGCATGTCATCAGGTGTCTGCATTATCTCCCTGTGCATAATAATTGCGATTCTTTTTCCACTTTCAAGTGTTTTGTTTCTGTACGCATAGTTCGTATCTCTACTTTTTCTAGCAAACCACTTCCATTGATTCAGCCAATCATAGTCTCCTATGTCAACTTTCGTAGATAAACCTCTTGATAACGGAATTTCTTTCCATGCCACGCTTTGGCCAGGAGCAACACCATCCACATTAACCACCGTAGGTTGCATCACAGTCATCTTTACATAACGTCCCCCTTCCTCAGCTCTGTACTTCTTCTTTTCCATAACTAATCGTTTTTATCAAGGTTAATAATCAGTTCTCTTACCTATATACTTAGCGAAATTCTCCATACCACCCTTTCCCCTTCTTATCATGCTCTGTCCTCCCTTTTCTATATCTCCCGGGTAAACCTTTAATATTAATGTGTCGTCATTCTCATAATAACTCTTTCCCTGTCTCGTAAAGTTCCACATCAATGTATTATAGTCAATACCCGTTCGCTTGCTTAAAACCCTCTTATTTGTGCATCCCTTTGGAATAATGCTATTATTGCCTATCCCTATCTTCTTGTGATAGTAAATAAACAAATCCTTACCCCCTAATCTTACCTCTCTTCTCCTTATTCCCATGGCTCTTATAACTCCTTACTCCTATTCTACGTGGTAGAAATAGCACCACTTACAGTTCTTATGTGCTGTAAAGTAACAACCTATTTCTGAATATACCAAATAAATTATAGTATTTCTTACCCTAACCTAAGTGAGCGTGTCCTTGCAGTCTATATACATGTTTTCGGTCGGTCGCCAAATTCCAAAACCCAAAACCCGAACCCGCCCCCCCTGGTTCTGACTCCCGGACCTTTTTATAATGCCTGGGAAGCGCGTTATTGCTTCCTGATCAGCAAATAAAGCGATTTGTAACATTGATCAATAGGGCAGGGGATAGGCTCACAATAGTACAATGCTGGTGCCTGCCTGGTCCATACAAATACATTCTATTTTACATAATATTAATTATAGGACTTATTTAGCAGTGTTTTATATGCCTTAATATGGCTGTCTGCCGTGCGTTCGCATTGCCTCATTAAATCGTGGGTTTATGCGTGCTTTTATCTGTTTATACCTCAATTATAAGCTCTAATATTATGTATAACAGTATAGTAAACGGTTTAAAAGTGTGTAATATTGTGGCTTTAAGTGGTTGGCGTTTCAATACTGACTAATAACATGTACATATGGACGAACAAACGAGTGTAACCAAGGCTAATGACCTGAATAATGGTCTTTCATTGTCTTCTCTTCCTTCTCTCTCTCCTCAGCTTAATAGCTTGTATAAGTCTTTAAATGATGATATGAGGCGTATATTTATTAAGGTGTATGGTTATTTATGGAGTGCTATTAATGGCTATTCGGTGCGGTCCTGTGGTGTGGTGTCTTATTACTGGCTATTTAACAGGATTGCGGCCTCTTCTTCTCTGTCTCCTTCTTCTTTGGTCCTGCTGTCTTATCTTTATATGATGACAAATAAAGGAAGTAAGTTAATACATTCGAGTATAGTATATAATAGTGGGGTGCTGCCAGGTGCGCTATCTATAACAGTTCAGCGTGTCACTTGGGACCTTAAGCATGCCGGATATATTACCAGGCATACAAAGGATCCAGGACAATTATATAACCAACGGGCACAACATAACAGGCAACCGGTTTATATAAAATTATCTTCTTCAGGTGTGGCCCTGATTGAAGGCATAGAAAAGGATATAAATAAATTACTACTTAATACCTCGTTGAATGATCTAACAGGGGTAAATAAAAAAGCCTGAACGTTGTATATTCAGGCTCTTTGTTGTGGGTAATTGCTTTTATTTCAGTGTGCTGTCTTCCGTAAAATAATACTCATTTGCTTCGATAGTGTCAGTTATTGCCTCTTCGCTGGTCCCGTACTCATACTCCTTTGTTAATATTATCCTGTAATCTTCACAAAGAGACTTTAAAAACTCGTCTTCTATCTCTTCAATCTCTTCTTCTGGTACGTCTTCAATGTTTTCTTTCGTACTCGTGAGCTCATTAAGGCTGGTTAAAAATTCTTTTGCGGTGTCAAATGTTTCGCATTCATTGCCGTGACTTACTTTTATTAATTCTGCGGTGTCTGCTGCTGATATCATAAAATTACCGTTTACATAACTTGCCCTATCAATGTCAAAGCCTGTTATCTTAAAGTTGATATTTTCCGCATCTTCATATGTTGATTCGAACCAGTCAGAATCCACGTTTATATCTGATAGCTTATTTATTGCATTTTCTTTTGCCTTGTCTGATAGTTCGCTGAACTGATACAGATTAATAGTTTTTGTTTTCATTGTCTCAGGTATTTAATTATATATATAATCTCTTAATTCTCTTACTTGTTCTTCTTCTTCCCATTGTTCGGCTGCCCTGTCTGCGCAATCATTGCAGATATTAACATCTAATGGCCCTATTTCCCCGTTCTCGATTAGAATGATCTCTGTTTCAGATAGTTGAAACTTTTCTTTACATATAATACAGGTCCGTGTAATAGCCTGGTGCCTGGTGTGTGTTCTGAGTGCTAAATGTGTGTTTTTCATTGGTTTGTGTTTTTAATTAATATTACTGAGCTACAAATGTACACCTTATATATTATATAAACAAATCTTTTTATATATTTATTTTACATTTATTTATTATTATTATTGCTTTTTATTTGTTTATGTGATATTTATAGTTTTACTTTGTACTGTTAACCAATAAAAACACATATCAATTATGACAAACTACACAGCACAAGCGGAAACATTCGCACAGAAACACGGGGTTAAACTTTCTTTTATCGGTGATCCTGAGTATAAAATACATTTTGCAGGAGACAAAACAGAACGGTATGTATTCAAATGTCGTTTAACTCGTGCCGGAAAGTCTTACACCTTTGACTTTGGGCAGTCTATAAAGTCAGGCGCAGAGGAACCAACATTATATGATGTTTTAACTTGCCTACAAAAATATGATGTAGGGGACTTTGAAAATTTTTGCTCTGACTTTGGTTATGATACTGACAGCCGGACCGCTGAACGCACATATAAAGCGGTATGCAAAGAATTTGCAGCCGTTGAGCGTTTATTCTCTGATATTATTGAGGAATTGCAGGAGATACAATAAATAAAGGTTTACTGATGATTGTTAAATACATGAAAGCGGGTTAATTGCCCGCTATAAACCAATAAAAAACACAATGAAAACAATTAACGAAAATTTAACTCTTGCCGATTTTGACGCATGGAGTGGAGCAAAAGACACAAAAGAAACAATTTTGAACGCTAATAAGGGAGATGAATTTGATTCTCTTATTGAAGACCTTTACCCCGATGGGCTGACAGATACAGCCTTAAACGATATTTTATGGTTTGAAAATGACTGGCTAATGGAACAACTTGGAATATCAGAAGAAGACAACGAAGAAGAAGAAGAAACAGAAGAATAGTTTTTATTGGTTGTGTTTGGTTATCTGGTCCCTGGGGTTGTGCCTGGGGGCCTAAACCAAATCTAGCCCAGTTTTTAAACCTTAATAATTCAATGCTATGAACTTACAATATTTTTATATCGTGCCGTTGGTCCTCTTTGTTGTGATCTGTATTGTTATGATCTTCTTACCATCTGTTAAACCATTTAAAAATACGAACCATGATAAAAAGGCTTTCTAAATCAATTTACGCCCCTTTCTTACTCATTCCCCTGTCTTGTATCTATTGGGGTGCGCTCTGGCTAATGGGCTCTCTTTTGGGCCTTATGTAGCCGGTAATGGATCAGGGCAAAGGTTTTAATATTACAATCAAATAGTTTTGAATTTTTTAAACCATAAAAACACAGCAAAATGATGAAAGAAACAGAATCTATAACCGTACAAGTCGGAACCTTTGAAGGGATGCCGATAACTGAAACTTTATCAGAAAAGGAGATAAGAGAAGCAAGAAAAGCGGGTTTCTCTGAATCTGATTTGATAGATTTAGTAAGAGAAACACACAGAGACTGGCAAGCCGATTGTTAAACCTAATAAAATAAAGTTATGATCTGGAAGAAAGAAATATTTTTAAGGTACGATTTTTATGGGCGTAACGTTAACCTGATTATTTGGTTTTTGATCGTTATCCCTATATGTATTTATGTAGAAACCGACAAGCCCCATAGAAAATGAGCAACAAACTATCATACACCGCAAAAGAGATACGGGGCAAGTATATTGCTTGCTCTGTATTACTCGACCCTCCCGGACTGGGTGCCGTTCTGTATGCAGCAGGACCATATAAGGGACTGCCTGTTCTCTACAATCAAATAGAATCAGCACAAGATGACCGATTTTTCGATGATGAGTATGATCATGTTATACCTGCAATTGAATATTTTGGCAGGGTGGCCTCGAATAATTTTAAATTTTAATAACCAAATAAAGCGAATTATGAAACACACAGAAGGACAATGGATATTTAATGCAGAATGCAAAAATATTACCGATAGCGAAGGAATCACAATAGCATCGTTAGGCAATAAAAATAAAATTGGATTTAGCAACTATGAGGCAAATGCAAAACTCATTGCAGCAGCACCTGATATGCTTGAAGCCTTAAATGAGGCAAAAAGAATGTATGAAGAATTAGAACCAGCCGGAGGATGGCAGGGCGTCTATGAACAAATTGAAGATGCAATTAAAAAACAACAGAATAATGCCACAATTCAACCTATTTGGAGAGATAGAATGCCCGGTGATGACAATTGAACCGGAATATGAGCCCGAACCTATCCCCGTGCCTGTCCCTACGCGTAAAAAGAAAGCACGTAAGGACTTTGAAATTGGGGTGTGTATTCGTTGTGGTCAGCTACTTTTAGATGATCCTGATAACACCAGGATTAAGATTGACGAGGAACTTTGTGAGGACTGTGATACTACATTAAGAGCAAACTATAATCAGTATAAGAACTTTGCACTGGCAAAAGCACTTAGAGCACATAAACATCTTAAATAAAAACAATATTATGAAAAAACTAATCTTTTTACTTTTAATCAGCGTGTCGTTCTCAGCAATGGCACAGCGTCAGCCTTCTGCCCTCTATCTCTCACATCAACCGGTTGACTTTGGTATTGGTGTGCGTGGTGACTATTACATCAATGGATTCGGCTTGTATAGTTCGGTGTCTTATGGCAATTGGGGACTTTACAGACAGTTTGACATTAAACATCACGTTAAGCTCTCAACTGGTGTATTATTGCCTCTCCCAGACTATAATGGGGGGAAATTTGATGTTACTGCAGGAATTAATTATCATCTGCTTGGCTCCGTTATGCTTGATGACTCCCCTCTTAACCCTAAAATTTTTAACCCTTGGAGTTTTGAATTGGGGCTCACAGTTAAATTAAAGCGTTTTGCAATTGGTGTCCGTACCGATATTTTAAGGTGGGAACCCTGCGTGGACGCAGGTTTTAAACTATTTAAAGGACAATATCATGACAAAAATTGAAGAAAAACAGGAAGAACTGATTAAGGCTTTAAGTAAAATGTTAGATTGGGATAATTACCCTACTGACAGACTTGACGAATATTATGAACTTCTATCCGAAATAGAGCAACTCAAATCACAGGAGCAGCCGGTGACGGATGAGATGATTGAAAACTGGGCAGAGAAAATTTCATTACTTACAAGTAAATTGATGAGTTTTGAACAAGCGTTAATAGAGGGAGCAAAAGCACTCAGGGACAATAAGATTAAATAAAAGATAGATATGACAAAGCAAATACTTCTTCAGACACAGAACTTAAAGAGCCCGGCAATATCAGCATCTAAGCCTATCGGGTGGTGTGCTATTAACTTTGATGGCATCAGGCTCATCGTGGACGCTTATAACGGCTCTCCCTGCCATGGCTCTCCCCGTGAGGACTGTATGGTACAGGTTGTTGATGACAGGCAGGTACATGAGCTCACAGCAGAACAACTACTACAGGCAGTTAAGTTCTATAAGGCATATCACGCAATGGGTAAAGATGTGGTGTGCTATAAGAATGTATTCCATAATGTACTCCCAGACTTATACCGTAGTGCGTGTAAACAGCGCAAAAACGGTCTTAAAATTTGAATTTCACAGAAATTGTATATTTGCAAAATCATGAAAGAGCAAGACGTCATATCAAAAAATAGATTAGACAGAGTATTGTGCATCTATAATGATGATGTACGGATACTTGACTTCCTTGCAGACCTTAAAGACCGGGGACCTATTCATGGCTTGGAGAAGTTCATTAAATGGGGTAATCATGAATCTGCATGCCTTCTTTATAACTGTGATGCTGACGATCTGGTGGTGCTCCTACTCTATAAATCACCTTTTGGCTTTAACGATAAGGGCAATAACCTGATACTGTACGCACATAATAATCTTAAGGATATGATTAAGTATTTCAAAGGATGGAATGAAGCCGTGGCAGGCATAAATGAGGATGTCTATCTGGCATTAAACGACATTACCATGCTTCTACTACACGAGTGGAACGAGGCAGAGGAAAATAGTACCCAGCTCAATTTTATGGGCTGAGGTCAGGGGAAGGGGTTTTAAGTTGTGTTTTTACCCTTTCCCTTTTTTACTTAAACACATTTCATCAAATTAAATGTAATGAAAATGATTTTAATGTTTGTAATACTGATGTTCTCTGTCCCTCTGTACGCACCCTTTGAGAAGGTTGTGTATATTGAGCGTTCAGAACCGATAAACTACTATGATCCGCTTATTAAAGCGATTGTAGACTATGAAAGTAAGGGTGATGTATTTGCCTTTAACTTTCTCGAACAAGCCGCAGGACCCATGCAGATACGCCCCTGTCGCATTGATCACTATAATAAATTGACAGGCTCAAATTACACCCTTTCTGACTGCTTTGATATGAAGCTAAGCCGGAAAGTGTTTTTGCGCTTTACAAATGGCAAAGATTGGGAGCATGCAGCGAAAAATTGGAATGGATCCGGCCCGATGACTATTAACTACTGGAAGCAAATAAAGAAAAGACTATGAAAAAAGAAACTACCCATGACCCTGATCCCTTTGACGGGGTGAAAGCTGTCGGATGTCTGTTTGTAGGGTCAGCCCTGCTTGCAATTGTACTATTTCTATTTGGAGAATTAATTAAATACTTGAAATAACTATGAAACTATTTTTAGCCATCCTGATGGGGATTGTCGCCATCATATTCCTGTTCCTTGCCGGCTTTGCAGAGGTGGTGGCAGTTGCTTTTGTCTATGTACTGCTCGCTGTATTGAGTATGCTCTTATCATTCTGTATTTACTTTGGTAATATGAGGCTACAGTGAGACACCCCAAATCACACAAAAAGAAACCGGTTAAACTCTCTCAGAAGACTAAACTGGTAAGGATTAATCACAGGACACAAGTAGAAGTGCCTGTAGCCGTCCCTGATGATGTGGCAATAGAAAGATACTATCAAAGGCACACCACTGCTGTAAGGCCTCCTATTGTTGCTGATGTGGAAGAACTGGAAGAGGCAATCATTGATGAAGATGTATTACCAGAAGAAGAATAATTATGGACAAAAGACTATTTTCATTTTTAAAAGATCGTAAGATATTCACCGATGGAGGACATAAGAGCTTCCGTGAATACATGGACGCCAAAGAGCGAAACACGGAATGGAATGATCGTGCTCGTAAAGGACACAAGAAAGCCAAACATAAATAGATTTGGAAATTAAACTTACATTTCATACTTTTGAAGTGTTATAACGGGGATATTCCCACAAAACAACAAAAACAAATGCGCATGAAAAAAATGCTAATCCTCGCACTGATCGCACTCTTTTACATTGTGTCCAGTGCTATGGTGCCGCCTCAAACGGTGCCTGTTGACAATGATGTTGGCTATTCGTTAATTGCGAATCAGAACACATCAATAGTAATAATTCTTCCTGTTCAAAGCCCGGTCATTGCCGGAGATGTAAATTACATTTTAGACAGAGGGGTCAGTGTACCATATCGGGGTCTGATTAATCAGGACATTATAACTTTTAATGATTCCGAAAGTTTTGAATATAATTTATACTATACTATTGACGAGCTTGATTTAAAGTTCCCGACTTTGACAGGATTTGAAGATCAACCAGATAAGTACCCGTTCGCCTCTGACCTCGGACTTAGGCATAGCTAAGCGAATAAGTATTTGAAATACAAAAACCCTCTCATTGATTTGAGGGGGTTTCTTTTTTCTGTGCAAGTCCGGTTATTTAAACGAATCCCAAAATTCAGCATTTAAATGCCCTACAATCAATTCTACATCTCTCATGGGATACTTATATCCAATGATGTGCTTATATGTGAAAGGAAAGTGTTTCTTATATATCACAAGCAATTCCGCTTTAAGATCATCAATGGCTTTCCAGTTAGCCGTGGCTTTCCCTCCTGTGCGTTCCTCTATATCCAGAGCATAATGTATAAGCGATTCAGGGGTGCATTGTAAGTACAAAGCCCGTTCACCAGGTGTCAACAAAACAATGTTTCCACAGTAAAATCTAAAATTCGGATAGTCTTTTACCGGAATAATATTCAAAAAGCAATTCTTCCATAGTGGTGTGCGGTAAAAATCCCGTAGCCAAAGTCCTGACACGAATGATTTGTTAGGCACACGCTTCCATATCTCCTGGAATATCAAAGTCTCCGCTACTTCAGATGCCCTTGGCGGTGTTATCTCGTGAAAATTATTCATAGCTTAATATAATTTACTTTTGTATTAGGAGTTATTCTCAAAATAAAATACAATAGGCTTAATGTTCTCTTTCACAAGTCCATAACGCTTTGCGATCTTGTATTGCGTATTCAGTTCATTCAGATGTTTCATAAATCCTTGAATAAGCTGTCTAAAATCTTCAAGACTCATTGAATGCTTATTAATATTACAACTCGCACAGGCTGGCATTTGATTTTCAATAACAAGTCTTTCGGGATATTCACATCCATCTGGAAGATATGCCGATACTACATACTTCCATTTTTCAGGATTCCTTACTACCGCTCTGTTTGATGTTGTGTTTTCTCCTGTTTCTAAGTTAATCCAGTGTGATGCAATGTATTTATATTTCCTCTTGCATGGCATTAATTCATCAACGTGCCATCCCTTTTGTAATTCACAACCGCAATAAGCACAATGACCATTGAATTTATCAAATATTATTTTTCTGTCCTTTTGGTTCATCTTATTGACTTTTTGGTTTATACTCTACACACCCTGAAATAATTGAGTTATTCTCCTTTTGGTTTATCAATTTGACGTTCTTTCATCAACATGTCAATGACTTCGAGTACATCTTTAAGACAAGTATTATTCCAAACCGTATCAAATTCAAGGTTAGGTGTAAAACAATATTGCCTCCATGCTCCGTACCACTCAATATAAGCAAGCAAATAACCTGATGATTTATTAATTACTGCGATAGTTTTGGTTTTTTTATTATATCCCTTTGATTCATCAGAGAAATATAAATACTTTGTTTGTTTAATTATTTTCATCTTATTTATTTTTAATTGGATACACACCGCAGTTTGGAATACACCTATTCGACTTAACTTTGTCGTTAGTACATTTGTTACGTCCCTGGGCTTCATCTCTGAAATCGCAGGATAATGGACTATCTGATTCGTAATAAAACTTATCAATTACGACATCTTTCGGTTCCTGTCCTTTCCACCACCATTCGCCTCCTGTAGTCATGTGTGTATCATTCTCGGTTGTGACTAATACTTTCGTTTCTACAGCGAGATAATAAAGAACACTATCATCGAGATAGCAATCTCCCGGCTCCTCTTTGTTAATTGCAGCGCAAAATATTCTACCGTTTTTTCTTATTCTTGCTCCCATGGGTTACTTCTTATTTATTTCATCTCTTATTTCTAGTACGCCTGACCAAAAGAAACAATTAAGACAAATAGCTATTTCAATCAGAGTTTGTGCATTTAATTCTGGATTAACACACCAGATGAATCCAAGAGAAATTATTCCAATAAATACTAATAGATATTTCATAATTGTTAATTAATTACAATCCCTTCATTTTTAGTACTAAGCACGCCCCTGTTATAAATAAATTTTGCTAATACTTCAGGTGTTGATTCTTCTCCAAGAATGAAGTATCCAAACCAATACGACTTCCAAACATTGTCATTAGGATTTTCAAAACCCATTTTTAACAAAATTTCCTGTGTCTCTTTCATAATTTCACTTTATCAATAAACCATACAATTTCTTCACAAAACGTCACTTGTTTACCTAATGAGTCAGGATATAACTCTTCTGCAAGAGATTGAATTTTAGCATCCGTTATAAAAACTACTTTTGCCATCTCTATAAACTCCACGATATCAGAATCATGAAACCACACAGGATAAAGCCCATTTCTGTGGGGGATAATTCCTGTTGTTTCTCCAATTCTACCCTCAATACTTACTTTTTTCATATCTTATTTAGTTTTAGTGTTTACAATATTGCCATCTCTCGTTGCTTTTGCACCCTCAATAAATACTTCTTTAATAAGATATGATATTTCTGTAGGAGTATATACGTTTGAATCTTTTACATCAAAACATTGATCTTTAGTGTAAGCAATGGCAGTATTAACAATTTCTTCATCACTCGGCAAACTAACCGGAGATTGAGAAGCGTATTCGTGCATTGCGTCCCAAAAAGTATGTATTTCATTTGAGGTCAAGCAAGTTTTATTTACTTTCTGATGTTTTAAAAGTATTGGATAAAATCCTTTTATGTCCGCTCCTTTCACTTCTCCCTTTACTGGCTCCTGTTTGAGGGCTGCGAGTTCTGATTCAATCCATTTAAGCCGCTTTTCCATTTTTATATACATTGAATTTAATGTGCTTTCTAAACTTAATTGCACCATCCAATGTTCAAGAAAAAACTGCTCACTTAAAAACATCCTTTCTTTGTCTTTGTTTTTCATCTCTCTGTTATTTATTAAATACATCTTCTAACTTTAATCATGCAAGTAAATTCTTCTGCTTAAACACGGCGTACTCCGCTTTCATTGCTATTACACGTGCGTCCCATAGATCAAATCTCCATGTCGGATGTTCTGCACGTTCCTTCTGCGTTCCTGCATCCACGATACGATGAAACTCTGGATAAGCTATGGCAATATTTGCCGGGTTTAGTTTGAAGTATGTGTAATTCTTTTTAGGAAGGATGTGCAGGAAGCAATTTACCCATAAATCAGTGCCATAGAAGCCATTTAAGCGCATCCCAGTGAATGGGCATATTATGTAACCCTTTTCATCGCCTGCGTTCTCCCATAGTGCGTGAAACATGCTCAGCTGATCTTCAAAGCCAAAGTCTATTGTAGATATTCGCTCCTTTGCGGTGTGTGGTGCAATATTCTTAGGCTTTTTGTCCTCACGCAATCGTTGATGGTAGGTGCAGAACCCGCCACCCCATCTTGGTCTATAACATCCTTCCGCATTACAAGTATGTGCCATTATTCCTCATTTCTTACTGCGTAAACCAACTCACAAATAAAATTACCCGCACCAAGGGCACCAAAAACACCTATTACAGCAAATAACCACCAAGGCGAGAAAATTATTATGTAAAATAGACTCAACAGAAGTGCAACCCATGGGGTCACGCAAAAACTACATCTGATGAATTTAACAAGCATCGAATCCGATACGTATGAAATAAGATGCCGGTTATTGACCCGATCGAGATACTTCCCAAACTTACGGAATATCATGTTCTTCTTTATAAGTCGAGTCCAAAAAGTTGCTATCATGCCGGATAATAGCCCTAAAAACATCATTAAGATTATGTGATTCATAGTTTTAAATTTAATTGTTAATAAAAAAGGAGGCTCTTCCAATCATCTCGATCTTTGTAGCCTCCCTGTTTCTTTCGCAGTAATCAAAAGAAGTAGCTACAAATATACTACTTATTTGCGTTAAGTAATAAATTTATTTCCTCCACGCTCGCAAGTTTCAGGAACATTTCTTTATCCGCATATTTCGCCTGCATCCCTGTATTTGAAATGAGGGTCATAAAAACCGGAGTAGTTATCTGAGGTGTGATACCCATGAGCTTATTGAAAAGTTGTTTTACAAGCGAGAAATCCCTTGGTGTCTCTGCAGGTATCTCAATTTTGTATTTGTTCCCGGATTCAACTTTAACCTCAGACTTGGTTTCCTCTTTCTTTATTGGCTCATTACTCAGAAACGCATCAATCTTTGCCTCTTCTGTGGCTTTGTCAAGCTCTTTATTAACGGGTATCTCTCCTGCCTGAGTATTTGCAACCGGTTCTTTTGCTACGGCTGATGCCTTCTCTTGTTTCTCCCTCTCTTCATTTGCTTTCAGATATGGTGCTACGTGAGCATCCAATTTGCCTTCCTGGTGAGCAAATATTATTTCCCTGAGTTTCTTATTGGTGTTCTTGCCACCTATTATCTCAGACGCTTCCATCATATCCATGTCTTCCATGACAATCTTTAGCAGTATAGGTGTCTCCATCTTCTCCATGCCATCGAGAGTGTACTGTCCGGGAACTTCTGGTGCAGCATCATCTTTCTTCACACCGTCAATCTCATCCATGTTGGTGATGTTATTCTGCTCATCCCTGATGACTTGTACTCCATTCATGTATTCTGCCGATCCTTTACCTGCAATGAACGGTGACTCGTCTTTGTCCTTGCCTGTTGTCTCAAGTGCATCCATATCCTCTTTAAAGGTTGTTTGAACTTCTGGCTTTGGTTCATCCACGATTGTGGCCTCTTGGATATTCTCATTTCCTACCTTGCCGAATTTGTTGTCAGGAATCTTGTCAGCAACACGGTCAGTCATCTTTGTTGAACGTGATTTTGAATGTTCCTTATCCGGAATGATGATCTTCGCACCAGATTCGGTTTCAATCACCTCAGTAACGTCACGGTCAATATCGACTGCCTCCTCTGTGGTGTACATATTAAGAAGTACGTCTGAAAACAAGTCACGTGCAATATTGCCTAACGCCCGATAATTCAACATCCTGTCAGGAGTTTTATACCATGCAGATTTTTGGTGCTTCCATCCGTCCTGTCCTTCTGCCATTTGTTTTGTCACCCATAGACCCATCCTCTTTGCTTTGTCAACAGAGAAGGTACGAGTTAATGTGATGCCATTATCCTCCCTCGTAGCTGTGATAGACACAACCATATCCTCATTCTCGATACTGCCCGTAACAGTCTCTTTCCATGAGTCCTTTCTTAGCTTACCGGATGCAAATATCATGGTCTTTGCAAGGTCTCCTTTGATGGAGAGCAAGCCATTAACCGGGACTATATGCTGTAATCCGGTCATAGGTGGCACGTTCAGCTGCTGTGCCTGTAATAACACAATCACCACTGCTGATGTCTTTCCTTTGGTGTAATCCGGTTTCTTGTCAAGTCCTTTCTCGTAATAGGAGTCAGGCACGAGTTTGCTTTCCAGCAGCATGTTTGCGAACTGCTTCATACCTTCAATACTGTCATACGCCTGTTCTACAAATTTCGGAAGTTTAGCTCCCGCTGATTTTACTAATCCTGTTTCATTTTCCATTTGTCTCTGTTTTTAAATTATAACTTGTAATTAATTTCTAATTGACTATCTGATCCTTTCCTTCCGCGAAGCATAACCTCAAACGAATCCCTGATTTTTCTTGCTTCCTCTATTGTTTCAGCATTCCCCCCATAGTACGATTTGCCATTACTCCCTAAGTAAATACTATATGGTCTTAATTCCCATGATCTATAAAATATCCCGTAGTCTGGACGTTTCCTTTTGTTCAATTGATTTACTCTTCTTGTTACAAATCTACAATTAGATGGCTCATAATTACCATCATTGTCCTCACGATCAATTTCTAAGGTATCTTTATATCCATGGGATAATGCCCACTCCATGAATGGGATGAATTTCTTCCATTCCTCGCAAATAGAAATATTTCTTCCCCCGTAATTATGATAAGAACTATCATTTGGATTAGTGATTCTTTGTACCATGGCATCCCAGACTCTATATAGCCGAGTATTAGACATTCTATGCTTAGAATGTAATTGATTTGTCATGCACCCACAATTTGCATTACGATTTTCATATTTGTATAATTGGGCAAGTGCTTTTTCTGTTATATTTCCACAATCACAGAGACATTTTACATAACGCTCCCTGCCTCCCTTATTATTCGGCTTATAAAACTCTTCAATTACGGTTACTCTGCCAAATTTTAATCCGGGATTCCCTAATAATTTTCTTTTAAATGCCATAGGTTTTACGAATAAAGTAGCCCCGATTGATAATGGCGTACCACTCAATCCGAAAAGGAGAGAATGCATTATCGCACGGGGCTGATTTATAATTTCTTTATTCATCGAATTGGTGATACGCATTACAAAGATAATAAATATTATGATTTGTAATTATATTCTGGCTGATTATTCGATACCCAACTTCTTAATCTTGGTTCGCACCAGGGTATTCCAAGAAATTCATAAAAATGCTCTTCAGTGTCAAATGCGGGAGGCAAGGTAGCGTTTGCTTTATATTCTGGCTTAATTCGCCATATATTCCCCTTATGATCACATTCGGATTTTCTTCTTAATCCATTCTCTGTCCCACAAAAACCAATCCGGTTCCATCTTATAGCAAGCACGGCATGAGAATAAAAACTACTACCCGTCCTTATAGCAAGCTGTCTTCCGTAATCTGCCATGGTAGTTATGTAAAGCTCAATATGAAGTTCTTTCTCGGGATAATAGAACTTTTTCAGTCGTGTGCCATTGGTTGTTAATCCTGGATATCCCTCAGGAAAACATAATCCCATAGAGAACTCATCCTTGGCTACACACACAACTTCCACATCGTGACAATACCCTACTTCCCTTCTTACGCTACCTACCACGGACATCATGCTTACAAATGGCTCTAAATGCTTCATAAAACGATTTGCAATCATCTGTGCCAATTCTAATTTCATTTTTGGTCCTTCACTCATGGCAAATAGAATTAAGGCAATTTCTTATGGCATCTTCTTTCGTTCCCCATACACCATTCATGCCCATGCCTTCGCAATAAGAAAGTAGGCGATGATCATATCTAACATAATTATTACCAACAATGCCATTATCAAAAACCACTCGTTTCCATAACCATTTCCGGGAAAGTAGCCATAATTCAAATTTCGATACTTTTTTTCTCATTTCAGTTCAAAGTTTTTGATTAACCATTGTAGTCCTCTATTGTACCACTTGTTCTCTGCCCTGATGAGTATTCTGTTTTTCTTTGGGTAGAAGTCAAGTGTGCCAAGTCTTTTGTGTTTCATCGTGTATTTGCCCGTCTTATCATCATAGGTGACATTTACCTTCTCAAGCAGTACTTGCAGCCACCTATCTTCAAAAGTCTCTGCACGCTTCTCCCTGAGTGCCTTGGTGTGTAATCTCAGCGATTCATAGTCATTGTCTGCTGACTGTGCATCTAAATGGAGTTGTTCTGACTTTTTCATTTCTTGTCTTTTAAAAGGTCATAGCCAAATAGTCTGATGACAACGGAATATCCGAAAATCACACTGCCTACATGTCCATTTCTACGACTGTAAAAACAGTCCTTTGCTTTACGGATTGATAGCCAAAGCTGTCTGTCTCTCCTTATTTTCTGCCCTGGTATATGATTTGCCTTTTCTGCCAGTTGCAGTTCGTCATCAAATCCAAACATACGAGGGTTGGTAAAATGATTTAATTGCGGGTCGTTATGGCTTCCCTTACCTCTTTTTTCGTACCAATGTTTCATTTCTGCGGATTTAGTCTGTTTAAAAAATTACGGTTGTAGGTCCAAACTCGGTTCAGTGTACCATAAGCACCGGGACGACTCTCTGAATAGTCACACTTGATAAGCCTTCCCTCTTTTGCAAGGTCTGTGATACTTCTTCGCACCGATGTCAGTAACATGTGTTCTCCAAGCTGAATATGCACTTCAAGCGGGGTGAATGACATCGAGAATCGCTGTCTGAAATAATCAAGGATCATCTCTTTCTGCTGATGTGCTTTCTCCCGTGCCTCTGGAAGTTGCTCTTCGCTTATCGGCACGGTGTCGTGGAATATGAGTTCTAATTCTCCCATGATTTTATCCTCCTATCCTTTTATTGCGTTCTGTCCATTGAGTGTGTTGAAATACCGTACGGGTTGCCCTTCTTTTGCGTATTTACGCCCTGCAAGCTCATAGGTGACAATACACCATTCCCCTACTTTTAAGTCGTTCAGTTGCGTCCCTCTGTCGTTTTTAAACTCAAAATTTACCTGATTCGAGTACTGTCCGGTGAAAACTTCCATGATAAGACTTCTCTTTGTAAGTTTCTCTGAGATGTATTCCGGTGGAAGTATTTCTAAGATACGTCCTGCAATTTGAAATGAATTTTGTTGTACTTGATTTCCCATAACTTTAAAATTTATTAAGTGGATGATTTGTTTTATGTGTGATTATAAAATTATTATATGCCTGTGCTGCCTGTTCAGGAAATTCAAAATACCCTAAATAGTAGAATTTTCCATTAAACCCTATTTGCGACATCCATTTTTTTGCATCCTTTTTCCGTTTATGATAAAATACTCCACGAAATCCTGAAGTATTATTATTTTGGATCAATCGGGTATTTTGATTATTTATGGAATGGGTGGTAAATTCACAATTCTCTGGATTATACCCCTTATCATTATCCCTCCTGTTTAGTTCGTATTTTTGCCCCTCTGTATATCCTTCTTTTTTTGCCCATTCATAAAAATTAATGAAATCCTCATTCCATTCCTTGCAAACAGAAATTCCTCTACTTCCATAGTCTTTATAAGATGGCGAATTTGGATTAAAACATCTACCTTTCATCATAGACCACCTTTTATAAAGTGGATGTCTCCACATTCTATGTTTGGGTGTGCCAAAAGAAGAACACCGACAGGCTTTTGTATGTCCATGTTTAATAGCATATATACTTGCCCTGAATGGCTGCTTGCATAGGGGGCATTCAAATATTCCTAAATGTTTTTTGACCTTACTTTTTTCACAAGGATATTGTAATCCTAAATCTTCAATCATTTTCATGGTAGTAGATAATGGAACATCCCCGGCTGCTTTATCCATCAGTATCCGAGAATAGACCTCGAAAGGTGATGAAACCGGGGATGTAATATTTTTAACTAAAATTTCCATTATAGATACTGTGAATAAAGCGTAACAAAGATATGAAATAAAATTGATATGCAAGTTATTTACGTAATAGTTCGATCGCTAATGAAATGTGCGCCTCTGCATTTTTTAGAACATCTTTCCCTGGAACTGATTTCATTATCGGTCTGGATAAGTTTTCAAGGGAGGTTGCAAAATTGAATAGTTTTTCTTCGTCTGATATTTCGCTGATTTCAGGGCGTGTTATCTCTCCTATATTCCTTCCTGTCGCATTACTGAATGCTACTGCTCCCGAAAAACTGGACGCAATATGTGTTTCTGTTGGTTTCGGAGGGATAACTGCATTCTGAAACACCTCAACAATCTTTGGCCATCCTTCGTCAATGCAGTCCTTAATGGTCTGTGCTGTCACCGATGCGCTACCTTTGCGATAAACCTTACCAAGTCCATCTGAATAAAGTACTGCTCCTGTGGCAATAAGTTCATTCTCCCTGGCAATAGTTCTCTCCAAGAGTTTCTTTGCATTGGCATCATCAATGATTTTCTGCTGTGCTGCGAGTTTTTTCCCCTGTGCAGTGACTATAATCTGATTCCATTTATCATCAGTAAATGCCATTATGATTTCATCATCCAATGGGTCGGTCTTTTCAAGATCATCCATTGCGGTAAGGATAAACATATCATCCGCAATTAAACCCCCGATGCCAACTACCTGAGTCTTTC
Organism: Prolixibacteraceae bacterium; assembly: GCA_016649735.1. Lineage (GTDB taxonomy): Bacteria > Bacteroidota > Bacteroidia > Bacteroidales > Prolixibacteraceae > JAENXA01. The sequence continues at coordinate 47,956 of JAENXA010000001.1, forward strand.
TTCCCGGTAGCTTCAAAAGCCTCTCTGCCCTGATCTTTTGCGCTTCAATGATTGCATCAATAGCTTCCTCTTGTGTTTTAAGGTGTTGTTCCACCTCCGAAATTTTAGCCACAACTTCTTTCTCTTTGGCTATCCATGCTTTCTGTTCTTTATTGGCATCTTCCCTTCCAGCTTTACAAATCTTCTCTGCAAGCACTCTGTGATCCCTGCAATCTATTCTTGCATCATGCACCTTTTTGTATCCCTCCTTATCATCAATGCCGTTGATTTTAAGAGGTAGGTAATCTTTCTTTAGCTTTGCAATAACAGCCTCGGTGACGTTCTGTTTTGCCAATTCTGTTGTGATAATGTTTTCTGCTGTCTCTTTCATGTCTGTTTATTATAAATTAATTACTTCCACTATGGAAGCAAATCTATTTTCTCTGTTAAATTCATTCATCGCTTCCCATATTGAAAAGGAAGTAACATCTTTATATTTGCGTTCATTATTTAAATTATAGATAATTCTATATTTGTTCATGGTATTTTCCTTTTTAATTTAAGTCAATTTGCTTTCCTTTATTCCACGCCTTGTTGTCGCCTTCTCTTTTGGCAATAATCTTTGATGAATCAATTTTAGGGAATTTCCAATCATCGTGTTCGTGTTCAAATACGTTCCCTAAATCTCTCTTATCAACTAAGTCACCACACTTTGCACAGACAAAGAAATGTTCTCTATTTTTGTCGAAATCAGATAGCCATTTAGCTGCTTTTGAATTGGGAAAATGGAATATTATTGCATCATACATCTTACAAAGTGCATCCTCTAAATCCATTTCTTTCCCTCTGGCAATCCAATCTTTCTGCGATAAATCTTTTTCAATTTCCTGTTTAAATTTAGCAGATGCAGTAATCTCAATGCTTTGTTTTTTACCTTCTTTCATATCGTCATTCCAAATACGAGGAAATTTATTATCTTGAATCGACCAAGTAAAACCACCATCCCATATCCATTCTATGCGACAATTAATTTCGCTTTCGTAAATCTTTTTGAAAATTGTCTTGAATAACATGTCTTTTTAGTTATAAAGTTTGTATTAATATGTATGTCCGTGGTGACTCTGAATAAAGTTTCTCTGAGAATAACCTGCATATCTGGCAGTCATCTTTGTAGAATATATGATTCATAGAATCTGTTGCAAATTTTACGCAGTTATCTAAATCTTTGCGTGAGGTATGAAACTCCGGTGCTGCATCTTTTAGCAAGGAACTCTTTGCGCCACTGCCATAATGATTCTTTGGTCTGCCAAAATAGAATATGATAACTACGCTTATGGGCCCATCTAATGGCTCCTTTGGTGCCCTGTCCTGTATCACAGACAGAAAGTCATTTTTCTTATCTTTTGAAGGATCATAGGTGCCTTTAAAATTACCCTTACTAAAACTCCGGTGTCTCATCTGAGCACTCGGTTCTCCAAGTATTGTCAATGCTATTTCCATTATTCCTTAATTTCTGTTTCCCAATACTCATAAATATCTTCCATCGATAGAATCCCTGGCTTTTCAGCATCATTTATTTCAAAACCATAATCTTCCATCGAATTATAATGTTGCTTAACATCGCATCCAAATACAAGCCATTCTATAAATTCTTTCGGATACACTTTCTCCTCGGTAAATCCCATTGATGGCTGTTCTGGATGATCATGCCAGATTAACGGATGAACTCCTACATAACTAACTGGCTCCGGAGAACTAATTTCTACTGCTCTGTAATATTGTCCTATCATAGTCTATTTTTTAAGTTCAGTTCCTAAAATTCTTATCTGTGAAGGATCGAACATCTCCAGCTGTCCGGTCTTGTAATTCTGACATATAGCCACGGTGTAATTTACTGCCACGTTATTAATGATTGCATACTTTAATCCAAAATGAAGTAAGAAGTATTTCTCCTTTACCATTATAGGTTCTTCCTCCGTGTCCTCCTTTTGCCAACTTACTTCTACCAAATCCCTCATTTCACAATGATTTTATATTCCATCTGCGGGTCCTCTGCGAGCCTCTTTAACTGCTGATACAAGGCATTGCTGATGACCTTATCCTTTAACATGCCATGGAGAAACTGTGTGCCAGGTAACGGCTTTGATACCGATGTGTCTTTAAACTCATTCAGAGTCCTTGCACGCTTGATAAACAGGTCAATGAGTATCTTCCACTCATGATTCATACTTACCATTAACTTATTCTTACTGATGTTGATCGTCTCCATTGTCTGTGTATCTGAAATAATGTCCATTTCTCATTCTTTTAAACTTACCAGAAAGGGTGTTGTAAATTGTCTTCCTTGGTATCTCCAACTCATTCTCTGCCTCGGTGATTGATTTGAACGTCCCTAAATTTTCGTCATTCCGTCCAAAGTAATCAACCCTCTTACACGTTCCCTGCCTGTTCTTCTTATCTATTCCTCTCTGGTATTCAAGTCCTGCCGCCCATACCTCTGCAAGTATCCGCTCCGTCTGCTCACTGCTCTTCTCTTCAATGATGTTCCTGAATTTTAAGTCACGCAAAGCATTATTTACAGTGGTGTCCTGATCCATTTTGTTATTAGTCAAATAAGATATTGGCAGCAACCCACCCCATTAAAAATGAAAACAACCACCAATATCCAATAAATGTTGGACAATATAGAGATACAAGGACTGATCCACCTATTAGCACTGTTAAAAGTACAAGTATCACGCTTGACACAAAAAGTATTTTTTTGATTATTTTTAAAACTTTCGTTCTTAATGGAATTTTTTCAATTCTATCCATTGAATAGCATGGTTCTATCAAAAAAGAGGATTGTGGATGGCTTACCCCGATTCTCTCATAACGCAACTTGTGTTCTTTATACATATCTTCCATTTGCTTTAATTTAATAACATTCTAAGTTCAGTTTCTTAAACTCTGCCATGAGTTGATCATCGGTAGGTTTCTCTTTGATCCTATTATTGAAAGTTCTATTCTTGGCTCCCTTGCGTTCGCTCCATGTAACATTTCCTAATCTGCCAAAGTCGATCATCTCAGCTCCGGCAAGCGTAAGTTCTTTTATGAGTACGTTTTTCAATCCACTTCTCTCGTCATCAATAAGACTCGATATGCCGTTAAGAACCTTATCGTGCTTACAAATGTCGTAAAGCCTCATCGTACCCTCAACGCTATCTCTTTCTTTAAGGAACTTTTCACTTTGAAATTCCCTGTAGGCTTCCGTGGTGTCGGGCTCAGGTTCATGTTCTTGAATGATTGCTTCAAATGCCTCAACCTGCCCTATGTTGCCCACTTTCTCTGCTTCCTGTTTTTTGGCAAATGCCGCTTTTCCTGGGAGTACGAGTTTTTTCCAAAATGCCTCAGTTATGTTTATGATTTTCTCGCAAAGAGATTCATCACGCTGATATTTCTCAACAATAAATTCCGAGCCATCCTTTAGTATTGCTATTTCTGCGTAATCACATTCGAGAATTATCATGTACACATGAATTTGAATGAGGTAGCTCACAGGGATTCCTCCCTCCCACATCTGGCTTGACCAAAAACTAAGGGTTTTAATTTCAAGAACCGCTTCGGTCTTTAATGGCTCCCCTGTGATCAGATTAACGCCCCCTTTAATATTCTGAACTCGGTCAAAAGAACCAAACAGCCATGGGTATTTGGGATTAACTACAAATCCATTAACTGCCCGACAATCTCTGATGATCTTTTTGTTCTTATAATTTTCTATCCATCCATCCGATGTCCCATCGTAGTATTTCCAGAGTTCTGCGATATTATCCTCCATATATCGCCCAAAAAACATCTTAGCATTATCAAATTGCATGGGTTCAATAGCCCCTATCTTCTCATAATACGTCCGTGTTACAGTATTGTATTTGTTAAGCCCAAGCACTGTCGCAGCCTCTGAACCGCCAATGCCTGACTTACGATACTCGTGCCATTCCTTGGTATGAACCGGTATTCTTGTTATTGTTAGATCACTTCTCATAGTTTAAGATTATTATAATTCATACTGTTTGTATCCATTTCACTGCCAAGTCCACCATAAGGGTCTGAGTTTGACCTGTTAAAGTTGAGTCTTGCCTCGTCGGTAGTTTTTTGCAGAAAACTGATAACACAATCCAAGTCAACTTTAGCAACATCCTGCATATACTGAAGCATAAACTCTGTTGATTTATCATAGTCATCGCAATACTGCCATGCCTCAAATAGTTTTCTTTTTGTTTCTGCCTTCATCTTACTTTATATTAAGCCCTTGTGGCGGTTTCATTCCCGGAAGATTCAATGGCAGTAACTCCTTGAATATCTCACCGAATATTTCTACGAGCATGTCTGCCTGCATGGACATCATCTCCGTTTCCTGCTTTCCATCATTGCTGATGTCGCTGTACCATTTATCATAGACCTTTGACATGGTGTTAACAAGCTGCTCGTGCTGATGGACAAGTACCATGCCCTGCTCATGGAACTCTTTATAAAACTTCAACCAATCCTTAAAGTTCTTCAACTTAGTCTCTGCTAAGGCAAATTGTCCCACTTCCCATTGATGTAATGGATCATCCATTATCTTCTGTGCATCATCCACTCTTTTTATCTGTGGGTCAAGTATCCTTAACTTGAATTGATCAAGTTCTTTTGCGAAGTTGTAATTGTTTACGTTACTCATTATAAAAGACTTTATGTTCGTTAGTCAAAAAATGATCTTCTCCATCAATAACAATCACGCTCGATGCCCTACGAGGGAATATCACGTGATCACCTGCTTTTATCCTGCTACATGCCTTTCCTGCCTGTAACACTACCCCAATTTGCGGTAACATCTCTACAGAGTTTTCAGGGATGATTAGGTGTCCTGCCTCTGTTCTCTCAGGGAGTTTATCGGGCTTTATTAATATTGCTGTACCGAGTACTTCCATTATTTCTTACCTTTCTTAACTTCTTTTACTTCGGCAGGACCGAACTCTCTGTTGATAAATTCTTCATTTGCGCCCATCTGTGACCATATCTCAGTCTTCTCCGACTCTGCAATCTCCCTTATAAGACAAAGCCTCAACGACCCATCAATATAGGTGTAGAAATAGAACCTGCCCTGATATGGAATCCTATACGTGTACTTCTCATCCAGAATCATGTCTTTTAAACCCCTTTTAGCCTCTGCTGCAAGATTCTTGGCACGGTTAATAGTGAAGTCGTATGCCTCTTGTGAGTTCTTTAAAGTGGCCTCTGCGTTCACCAGAGCGAGTTCTGCTGCCGACAGTTCTTTCTCATACACTGGTACAAGGTTTTCAAGTACATCCTGGTAATCCTCTCTGCATGTTTTCTTTTCAAACGCATCCATATGGCGTGATACCGTCACTCCACGATTCAATGCTGTGAGATTTGAGCCAATGAATTTACCTGCATCTTCAGGTGTTGCAAATTCGCCAAGGCTTTCGGGGATGTTCGTTCCGTCCTTACTGACATTAAATTCAATGTTGTCTGGTCTGTAGTCTTCTTTAATCATGTCAAATAGTTTTTATGTTAATACTGATTATTCTTCATAGTTTTGCAAAAAACGACATAAGTCGGTGTAGGTGTCGTGTCCTCTTAGTTTAAATAAATTCCAATCTTCTATAAAAAGGACAGATTCGGCAGCTGTTCTTGGAAATTTCTTTCTTAAGGGTCGGGGGGATTCTTTTTCCAGCACATCTATTTTTATAATTTTAGGATAAAATGATGGGGTGTCTTCAATCGTCAGAAGAACATCTGATCCGTCTGTTGCCTTTAAAATTACTTCTTTCATTTTCATCTCGTTTATTTTAATCCATTTCCCTTTATCAAATAATTATATGCCCTAACGATATGTTCGGGAATTTCTTTTTTCAAATCCATTGCTTCCTGAATAGTAAGAATAAGGACATCAAGATGTATTACAATATCTTCACCCTTTGGCAAATACTTTGATTTTTCTACATCAGGAAGTTTCTGCCATTCTTCAAATGACATTGGTTGCGGAATGTTCTTGTTTAATTTTGGCATAGCGTTTATTTTTAAGTTTTAAAATGGTAAATCGTTTAGTTCGTCCTTGCCGTTGTCAAATACTTCGTCCTGTTGTGCTTTTGGAGGGTTCAATGCGCCTTTAATTGGTTCCGGTGGTTTCTTCTTGTCCTCTGTCACGTAAAACCTTCCTCCTTTGGCAAAATCCATCCGCATCTTAATCTTTCCAAGTTTTCCCGTCTCTTCAAACCGAATCTTCTCCGTGACAATGATATTTGGAGCTTCGGTATCAATCATTATCTTATCATCATCGGTGGCATCATCAGGTATATCCTCGGGTTTCTTTTTTTTATTCATGTACCGGTGGATAATTATGCCAACATCCGGTTTTTCCTTCCATGCCGAACTACCCTTAATGTCATACAGACACGGCATCCGGTAGTTAATGCCTACTTTCTCGATCTTTGTAGGGTGTGCAATAAGTATGCAATGAACATCATAAACATCGCAGAAATTAATCAGATAATCGAGTTGTTTACTGATGAATGTCGTCTCAGTCTGGTTTCGGGGTTGTTCATGCTCGATCTTATTCCACGCATCAATTACAAATCCGAATATATTCTCTGTCTTTTTAAGATAGACAAGATACTGTAACAACGATTCCATGCTATTGACGTGATCTGAATCAACCTTTCCTAACCATGTTTCAAAATTCAATTTATTCGGTGCAATAAAAAAGAATTTCTTCTGGATATATCTTAATGTCTTTGCCCTTAACTCTTCCGTCATTGAGTTGCGATAACCCCTCTTAAACGACTGCCCTGTTATAACTTCTGCTACTTTTGCCTGCTCTCTTGATACGGGACGATTCTCAGGTGTGAACAATGCCCATTTGACATCTTCTTTGTCATTATGTCGTACAAACTCAGATAGATACCAACGAACCCAAACGCTTTTCCCGCTGCTCGGTAATCCCGTAACCACCGTGAATTGTTTTCTTTTAAGTGTGAATAACTCATCTATTGCCGGAATGCCTATCCCGAGTCCCGGAGTGAATCCATCAGCAGCAATCATCTCCAATTCGTCCCTGACATCCTGTGGCCTTACTATTCCTTTTACCGGAAATGATGATAGGTTCTGATAACACTCGTCAACACCTGCTTTGCCAAGTGCCGGAAGAATAACATCAGACTTGTTATTGCCCTTAAACACATCATTCACGTCTTTATAGCCAACCGGATATTGGATGTACTTACACCTCTCCTTACCAAAGATAAGTGCTAATTGGTTACGCAGGACGTGTCCGGGCTTATCATTATCCGTGCTGAATATGATCGACTCAACTCCGGCAAAGAAGCTCTGTACATATTTATCATTGGCATAGTCAAACTCATGTTCAAACTCTTTAGCATTGGGATTTGGTGCTCCCATTGGCACGCTTACCACGTTCTTATAACCACACTGCTTCCATGTTAGCCAATCCCATTCTCCTTCGGTTATTATGACCTCTTTCTTTTCTCCTTCATCAAAGGATAGGTTCTGCATGCCAAGGAATATTGACTTTGTTCCCAGTTCTCTTTTCATTTGGAACCACTTTGGAGAGTCATCACCCGGCTTCCATCTCACATTGAAGTATTTTACATTGACAAGCGTAAGATTGATGTAGAACGGGAATCCCATGATAGGCTTACCACCCATGGAGTATTCGTAGATGAGTTCTTTCTGTGCGACTTTCATGTCAATGCCTCTTTTCTCCAAATACTCTCTGACTTCTTTGGAGTATGTCTCAGCAACCTGCTTTGGCATGCGTGACTTCTCTGCCACTTTGGCGAATTTCTCCATACTACCAAGGTTTCCTTTCCACCCACAATGCGAACAATTCCACCATTGATTATCAGGCTCGTCATTAACGGTAAGGCATGGCACGTTCTTATGCTTTTGTCTTGTGTCGTTGCATTCAGGGCAGATAGTTGAGTATCTTACCTTGCCTGGTTTTGTTGATATCCGTAGCTCTTCAAAGGTCATTTATTATCTTGGTATATGTGTTGGTTCTCCCATTCCTGCTCTCTCAGAGAAAGCATGAAATATAATAATAGCAGGTCCCGTATATTCAGAATATTTCCACATAGCACGATTTGACGAAACTTTACACTTGCCTTCCTGTGGTGGCGTTGTGATGATGTAAACAACACCCTCTTCACACAAGGGGAAAAGTATACCGTCATTCATAACCAATGCTTTTCCCGCATCATGCTCTATCTCTGCGGTCACAAATGCCCTTCTTGGAGGAATAGGAATATTAAACAACTTGCAAATTTTACGCTTCTTCTTTGAAAGTTTTTTCTCTAATGTGGTTTCTATTGTTGTCCACTTAGTGATATTAAATTCAGTTTTCATACCTTAATATATTTTTCCGATTTTTCGTTTCTGACTATAAACTTTGGGCCCTCCCCTTTCAGGTCAGTATAGGGATAAGCAACATCTAATTCTGGACATAATATTTTACCTTTAGAATATACGGGTCTTGTTTTATTAGTAATAGTACTAATTGCAAGATTTGTTAACGAAGAAAACTGTCCGATAGTGAAGATGTTATACCAAAGCATGTCCTCTACCAGTTTTCTGGGCAGATTAGTTCTCTTTTCAATCATAGAGATTACTAAGTCATCGGTATCTACATGTAAACAAAGGAATCCCACATCTTTTTTAAGAGGACTTTTGAGTTCGGGACTATTGAAGTAAATTACCGATGCTATATTATATGTAGGTTTTAATTTTGCTACCCAGAAAGATTCTCTCTCATACAACGAAAACCGATCTTCAATAAATTCTATTATTTCAAACGCAAATGACTGTTCTCCGAATAATTTAAAATCTTTCTTTAACCTACTATTATAATGGGTATTGGTGCGTAACATATTTAAGTGAGCATATTTTCTCGTAAAATAATTCCGAGTACTCCCAACATAAGTATTGCCACTTTTGTTATTTGAAATTCCATAAACAACTGACCCCTTATAATTTTCAAATAATGATTCCATTAATATTTGATATAAGATTCTGACTTTTCGTTACGAACAATGAATTTAGGCCCTTTCCCCCCTGAGTTTGGACAGGGGAAACAATAGTTTAACCTTGAAGTGAGCTTTTCCTGCCCCACTGAATAAACGGGTCTGGCTAAATTATTAGCAGAGGATACTTTTAATCCCGAAATATCACAGAACTGATCAATAGTCCATACGTTGTAACGCATAAGAACTCTAACCTGAGACTCATTAAGATAAGGATTACGTAGTTCCTTTGTTTCTTCAGAAAGTCTCTTAAATAGTTTCTTAATGAGTTCTGGGTCTGTCTTGACCAACCCTAACTCAATATTCAATAAACCACATTCTTCTTCCATAGTATATAAAATTTAATATCACAAAATTATATTATATTTTTAAACTACGCAAATATTTTTAAATAAATTATTCGTTTTATTGCAAAATAAAAGGGACACCATGATGATGTCCCGATTAAATGCGCAGATGATACGTTTCTACTTTTTACTATCTGATTGACCCATTTGCTATGTCACGAGCTGTACTCGCAGCATCGGCAGCCATCTCCTGTAGTGTTGTTGTCTTTTCAGGCGTTGGGCGTGTCGTGGATTCGATGATGTTGGTTATCCTTCTTTTAGCATCATCCATCTCCTCCTGAGTGGTGAGTCCCATCTGATTTAGATTTCTCACATACTCTGACCAGTAAATATTGGAATAAGTCTTTCTCTCTTGCTCGGATAGTTGTCTCCCTTGCCAGTATGCGGGTATTATAGGCTTATTTAACAGGTCATTCTTTTTAAGGATAGAATACTCCGATGGATACTTCTTCTGCAGGTCAATGTCATTAAGAACGTTAAATCTCTGGTTTATCCCCGACTGCATATTCTGATAGTTCTCTTGTATGGATGGGTCCTGTGGGTACCATTTGGAATATACCCCTGTAAGCCTTTCGAGTTCTTTCATTACCGGTACCTGCTCGTCCATAGATTTCTGTAGTTGTCCTGATCGCTTCTTATCTGCTACTTCATAGGCACGTGCCATAGCATCTACGGATAACCCTTTTTCTTCGGCATTTTTTATTGTTTTGAGGAAATCAGAATTTGCATCTCCCATCCTTTGTGCCAGGGCGGTGTATCTGTTTGTCAGATAATCAATATTTCGTTCTACATATACCTTTAATTCGGGTTTGTCGAACTCTTGAATCTTTATGACATTATTAAGTATGGTCTGTTTCCAATCCCTTTTCCTGCCATAATAGTCCAGATTACCCCTGATGCCAGCATACATGTCCTGTGCGCCCTTAAAGAATGGTACCTGACTCCTTGCTATGTAAGTCATAACATTGAGTATCCTCTCATCAGTGGTGATATTGGCATTATGATAGACAGATGCGTTGGGGTTCTGAATAGATATCCCTCTGTAATCTCTGTCAAAAACTACTGCGCCAATCCATCCCCATGTAGCATCAGCAAAAGCCGGAAGATTAGCAGTCTCTCCTAATATCGGTCTGTTGACCTTTGATAGCTGAATTGGAAGGAACTTACTTATTTCAGATAGTTGCGCCCCTGCATCAGCATAGTTGTAATTATACAGAGGTGACAGGTATCTTGCAACATTTACTTCTGACTTGCCCACTTTAAAACTCAATGGGATATTGACTATCGGTATCTTGGCTACCCCTTTTCTCCCTTCACGTACCTTCCTTTCTTCTTCTGTTTCTCCAGATAAGGTACTTGCAAGTATTCCTCCCATCTTAATGAGCATAAGCGTGCCTATTAAAGTAAGGGGTGTCGTGGTGATGTTATTAACAAGTATCCTCTGCAGGTCTGCTTGGAACTTTGCGAATGTTGGCCCTACCAATGGTATTTTTGACGTTAAGTCCCATGTCTTACCAACAGTGGAATAGTTCTGGAACGCATCATAAGCCCTTCTGACAGAAGCCTCGTGACTCATACCCTGCTCTCTGAAAGCCAAGTATGCGGAAATCTTTGCAATGTTATCAGCTCCTACGTATGATTTTGTAGCAATTTCATCTGCCTTACTGAGCACGCCTCCCTCTTTGCTTTTAATTGCGGAGATAGGTTTTAATTCTCCGGTAAATGCTACGTCCCCTATCAGTCCGGTTTTGAGTAGTGCTTTATATGCTTCGGGATTCTTACGAGATAAATTTATTGCTTCATAGGCATTACCTAAGAATGAAATAGGGTTGATACCATTTGCCGATGCAAAGAATATGTTTCCGGTGACGTTACCAAGTTGCACCATAGGATTATAAACAGTCCTGAGTTTCTTATAAAACTGATTAACATTCGATCTGTCCACTTTCTTAAAGGAATTGTAAAGATCATTAGCGACTGCATTGGAATAATAGAATCCGGTGAAGTCCTCAACGACATGATTTATCACAGCCTTGTTCCTGAACTGTCCCCAACTATATGACGAACCGAGTCGGGTATATCCCTTTGGAGTAGATTCTCCTTTTTTAAGAGGAAGTACAAAATCTGGATGTTCTTGAATGATTAAGCTCTGGTAATCATTTATAGCCACGTTCTGTATCGTCTGCATAACTCTTTTACCAGTCAGATAAGTCGGGTCCCTGATGGCATGCTCCTTCTTCCATTCCGTTGTCTCCTCACGTGCCTTAAACATATCTGTCATCATCTTAGTAGTGATGGCACTGTTTCCTCTATTGATAAACTCCTGAATAGCAGGATCAAGCAATGTCTCCCCTTCATACTTATCGTACATACGGGCAATATATTTTGAATCACCGGTGACATCTTTATTTTTCAAGTATGTCTCGGTGTCCAACATGCCAATAGCATAGTTTGTCTCATGTACCCATGTATTCCAATCCCTCATCTTAAAATAGAGATTCTTTTCAGCAAGTGATAAGTCACCATAACTCAGTTTTTCTATTGCAAAATCGGGATCGGGGTCAAGAACATCCAATACCCTGCGCAACTGTTCTGGATCAGAATGAACCATCTCCAGCCACTTACCCCTTAGTTCTTTCGCTTCATAAGGTGCAAAGGACTTAACGGTACCCGTAAATGCAAGTTTTCCTGGCTTACCTCCTTTGCCATGTATATCGGCTTGCGTGCGTCCAAGACCTCCCCAGAAGTTAGTAATGGACTTGCTTGGCCATCTCAGTAAGTCCATCTGAGACTTCATGCCTTTATGTAATGTATTTGCAATGGTATTAGCCACGGCATCCCTTACTTTTACTAACTGTTTGTACAGTATGGTGTTCATCAAAGGAATTGGATCCGGTGGCAGAAATCTTATTGCTACCTTTCCTTCTTCTCCTTTTTTCTTACCAAGTTCATTAAGCATCCTGTCTTCTGACTCTTTTGTGGAGTTGCCCATCTTCTTATCCATGTTGACAGAGTTATCCTGTGCGGTCTTTCTCAGATTTTCTTCAAAATTACCTACATCTTCACGTAACTTCTTGGATTCTTCAAAGGTGATATCGCCCTTGTCAATAGCATCCATTACCTGATCTACATTGGTATATGTCTTGTCTTTGAACTTGATTCCTTGTGTAGGTGTTTCTTCAACAGAGGGCTCTGAGGGCTCTGATGGTCTGGCTTTTTTCACTACCCCAACTATGTCAGATTTTTCTACAGGGAACTGTCCTACTTTTCTGTTGGTGACGATAGCCTTGCCTTTATCCCATCCTCTGAATGACATATCCTGTGTCGTTCCGTCTTTTAACTTAACTGATACTATGTCGTCAGGGAATAAATCATTCAATTCCTTATCCGTTATCTTGGGTGTTTCTTTTACAGGTGTCTCTATTTTGGCTTCGGGATTCAACTCAAAATAACTCTGGGCATATTCCAATTCCTTTTCAAGTTTTATAATATTATCTTTTATTTTTTGCGAAGGGTTCTTTTCGTATGCCTCAATTTGGCGTTGATAATTATCTGCTTTTGCCTGCCTTGATTGTAATTCAGCAATTTTACCTCCGACCCCTGCAATGAGTTTTCCTTGCGGTGTATTTTTGAGTTCTTCAATACTCGGTTTCACTTCTTTCGCATAATACCTATCCTTCAGAAGTTTCTCCGCACTCTTTTCAATCTGTCCTCTGCCATCCATTAGCTTTGTGCCGGACATATCCATGAACTTATAAGTGCCTTTCTTGGTGTTCACAACGACTTTTACTACGGGTTTGCCGTCTTTGTTCTGCAACCAAAAGCCTTCTGGATTCTTTACTGCACTCCATCCGTATTTTGATACTGCATCATTTAACTCTGTGCCTTTAGTGGATTTCCCTGCGGTAATAGGTTTCGCTTCACCTTCTGCAATAACTGGTTTCTTACCTGTCTCTGTGCTTCCTGATAACTGATTTTCTTCTCCTTTGATAATTGGAGGATTTGGTTCGTTAATTGGTTTTTCATTCTGTTTGGGTTTTATTTCTTCTGATCCTTGGACTTTCTTTCCTCCATTTTCTCCCGGAGGAGCCTCAATTCTTCCAGGTACGATGTCCCCTTCGCCTTTGACTTCAGCAACAGGAGGCTGTGCAGCCCTTTGGCTAAATTCGATTTGTTCTCCATGGCTTGATAATATTTCGTTTAATTTTTTAATTTGTTCTGGCTTTAAATCAAATAACCAGTTGTTTACAAAAAACTCAGGATCGGTTTTTATTTTCTCCTTTATATAGTTCCAATCAAATTCACCACTTCCTAATTCTGTCTGAAAGGCTTTTATAGCATCTTCTATATCCTTATCTCCCTCTGCTTCCTTTATGAGATCAGTAAATTCTCCGGTGCTTTTAACAATCTCTATGTCATTATCCAAGTCTATTTTTGCTCTCTCTTCGGGACTGAGAATTTCTTTATCCTGCCAATCAACCTCTTTATGCCTCTCTTTGAACTTTGCTATTATAGAACCCCTATTGATCTTTCCCTTCACGTCTTTAAGCGCATCAATGGCATTAAGAATCTCATCTGGGGTTATTTCCTCCATGTTTTTTCTACCAAATTCACTCGCCAGACTCTCGTGCAATACATCAAAAGACACCCCTTTCTCTTTATTGAGAAAGAAACTCAATCCTGCATCCCTGATATCATTATTGCCATAATTTGAGAACCTTAAAAAATCTGCCCTACTTAATGTTTTGCCACTGAGTAAAAATTGAGCAATATGGTCAGTAAGGTCGCTTGGCGTCGTATTAAGAATTTTCCCCGACTCGCTATCTGGAGATATGTTGGCTGATTTCTTTGGCTTACTTGCCTTATCAAGTGCCGCCTGCGCTCTTGCTACTTCTGCCTGTTGCTTTTTTGTAAGTTTTTTAGGTTCAGGTTTAACCTCTACTTTTGGCTTAATAAATACATCACCCTTATCATTCGTGGTGACATCATATATCTTACCAAATTTTTCAAAGAGATGAGGCACTGCGGTCTTATTAGTTATAGTTGGTTCGGGAAAATACAACCCCTCGTGCCCTTCTGGTAAATTCTCCATGGCATACTTTATGACGTTCTGTCCTATGCCTTTACCTTCACTTTCTTTCCCCGTGGCGAGACTACCGCCTTCCCAATACTGCGCTCCCTCTACATCAACGGATTTGAGATTGAACCTACTCGCTACCACTCCTTCTTCATTGGTGATCTTTATTCTATCTCCACTCCTTGTCTTTTCAATGGAGGGAGTCATTCCTTCTGGAAATTCAGATGTGGACTTTACTTCTTTTGGTGCGGTCTCTGACTTCTTGGCTTCTTCTGCTTTCTTAGCCACTGCTTCCTCTCCAAACTTATCTTCCAAGGCTTTTTCAACTGTGGCATCATTCTGAATCTTTAATCCTTCAAGATCACCTACGTTTTCAGCCTGTTTAATGAGATTTAAGGCTTCGTCTTTTTCAATGGAATTACCTGCCATCTCATACTTAGGTTGTGCGCCAAGCGGTCTATTGATAGTTTTTGATGCTAATTTCTCCTGTTCCTTAATCTGTTCTTCAATGATAGTTACCTTCTCATTGCGTACATTCTCATCAGGATAAAGGGTCTCTGCCTCCTGAATGCTTAGTTTAAGTTCAGCTATCTTATCGTAAATAGGCATTGCTTCATCAATACGTGGGTCTGCAAAATTCACGGTTTTCCTTATCTTCTCTGTCCATTTTGCTTTCTCAGTATCACTTAACCTCGTGTCTTTCTTTATCTCATTCAGGAATGCAGTAGGATTCTCTATGATAGACTGAGTAACGGCATTGACATTTATCATGTTGTCAATAATAGTTTTTTCTTCGAGAATTTCATGTTTAGTTCTGAGTCCTGTGGTTTCTACCTTTCCCGCATCAGGCTTGCCTTCTGTTAAATTTTGCTCATAATCTTTTATTCGTTGATATACAATATCTTCTATGGGTTTAAATGCTTTATTCGCTTTATTCCCATGTCTTAAGACTTTATACATATCCTCTATAAGTCCACGTGGTTTTACTTCGTTTGATATTACGTCTATATCCGCATCCTGACCAAAGGCTTTTACCTGCAACTTATCATAATTAGATAGCGCATCTAATAACTCTGTATCGTTTTGTTCTTTGGCTATTTTTTCTACTTCAGACTTAAATATGCCTTCTTCGTCTACGGCATTTTCTTTTAGTAATTTACCTATTGTATTTACTGAAGTTCCTCTCTTTTCATATTCATCCCATAGTTCATCCGACTTTGCCCTTAATTTAGCAGGGTCAAGATTCATCTTTGAGATATTACGGATAGCATTATCTGTGGTGGTCAGATACGATACGTATGCTCTCTTTGCCACGGACTGCTTAACGATATTGGTCACGTCCTGTTTGAACTCCGGTGCTGAGAATATGAAGCCTGTGATTGCTCCTGTCCACTTCTCTCCTCCCTTTATTCTTGAATCTCCTTCAAATAATGCTGAGTTTGCTAATGCGCTTGCAGATGTTTTTGCCAATGCCTTGCCTGTGACCACTTCTTTTACTGCATTTTCAATAAACACTTTCCCTACACGCCCACCTGCTAACTTCTGCACCATCTCACCAAATCTTCCGGCAGTAATACCCATACCTTCATAAGTTACTCCTGCGAGCCCTCCTCCTCCTGTGGCTTTTGCAACTTCTTTGATTCCGCCTCCTTCTCTTGCTTTTGTCGTACCCTGCATGGTAGCCAAATAGGTAGGGAACATCGGTATCCGTGCCATGTCATATTTTGCAAGAGCATTAAGTTTTAATGTTGGCATTGACCTTACCGTGGCAATATCAAATGCAACGCTTCCAAGAGTAGACAAGACACTACCTGCTATATTCTCCGGTATTGCTTTCGGATTACCTGCTTTTTCAATAGCAGTAGCAAGATTATCAATATTGTCTTTACTGAATGCTCCTATTATTGGCAGGTCTTTAAATGACTGCTCGAGATACTTAGTTATTGCCTTGGCATTTTTACCACCAATCTTATTGATATAGTATTCCATGGTGTTCTGAGGCAGGTTTATGAACTCCCCTACGTTGCGTATTGCCTCGCCAAATCTCTTATTAAATGCTTGTGGTGCTGCGGTGATGTAGTTCTCTGCGGTAACAGCTTCTCCTGATGCGTGAGTACCTTTTACTGTGGCATCTGTCAATGCAGAATAACCCTCGTCATAGACTGAAGGCTTTTGTCTTGTTCTTTCTACCCCTTGTTCGTCTGTATATAACTCATTTCCTAATTTGGACTCTGCTTCAACTGTTTTGTTATGTGTCTCATGTTCTTTAGATTTCAACACCTTCCCATCCAATCCTATTGAGTAGAAATGATAATTAGGGTCTTCTTTTACATAATCATTTATTGTAGATTTTAAATCACCACTTGATTTCTCTGATTCATAGAATCCTCGGTAGTCATAATCCTTACTATCAGGTTCTCCTCCCATCCATTTCTGAAAGTTAGTTTCGTCCTGAGAGGATAATTGAGTCTTTTTAAACTCTGACTTGTTTTTAGGAACTTCTAAAGTAGCTGTTACTTCTGTCGGAGTAGTCGCCTCATCTTTTGCAATACTGCCATTATTTTCCGGTGAATTTTCTGAAAAAGTCTCTGAAGTAGGATAGATATAGTCTGAAATACCTTTTTTTTTTAAGCCTAACGTCTCCGAAAAGCTTTCATAGGTATCTGGCGCATCAAACTTATTATTTTTCAGATAATCATAATACTGTTTTGCACTCGCCTCATCTGATAATGTTTTCTGAAATGATTCGTAAGTACTTGGGATATCAGCTTTCGCACCTTTTAGATAGGTGTAGTATTTCTGTAAGTTATCAGTTTCTACTTCCATGATATTCCGCTATTTTTAAGTACTGAATTTCTCCCTGCTGCCTTAGGGTCTGCTCCCGGGAGAATATCCTTCAATGTCTTTTTCTTACCATCAACCATTATTGGTAATTCATCTGACTTGGCAAGATTCTTTCTCGGTATTGATATGGTGGTATTGTTCTTTATCCACGGATAACGTGCGTCCTGAGACACCTTAAAAAGAAGAGCATCTGTCTGGGGATCATAAAACAATAAGTTTCCTTCTATTGGACCTCCTGCTGCGGGGATGGGTTCCCATGAGTTTTCAGTTGAATATTCACCTCCTGCAGGGGGAATAAAGAAAGTCTTTGCTACGGGAAAAGAAAAATCATACCTTTCATTAAAATTTCTACCTCCATATTGTATGTTATCGACTTGATGTTCTCCTGGTATTATCTTTCCTGAGGCATGAAGAAAACTGAAAGGTACTCCTTTGCTCTCTGTATCAGTTTCCTGCAATTGACGTGTTAGTTTTCCTCTGGCCGCATCACTATAATTTGCGATATAGTAATCTTTCAAAGGGACGACATCATAAACTGGATTCCTTGCCTTTTCTGCTTTCAATGCACGCATCTCCGGTTCTGGCATCCTGTCAAATAGATTTCCATAATCCTTGGCTTGCTGTGCCTCCTGTGCCGCATTGGGTTTTCCTGTAACCGGGTCGACCATTACCTGAGTGATACGTTCCTTATTATCATCGGTGTATTTATCCACATTACCCATTGTTGGGTTCTTTATCAATAAATTATCATACAAACTCTGAGTCTCGAGTACTCCTCCTTTGAATTTTCTGGCAGCCTCTATGTTTGCTTTTGTAGCCTCTTGGTCATATACTTGCTTTTCTTTTGGCAATTTACTATCCTCAAATGCTGCTTTGCTCTGCAATTCAAGAATTTTCTTATTTGCCGTCATCACATCAACCTTCTTCATAGACTCTTCCTGCGTTTTCATGATTGCCTGATAAGCCTTTATCTCTAATGGTGTCGTAGGACTAAATACATTAACCCCTGATGTTTGAAGTTTAATAAATGCTTCTTTTGCCCTTGCCTGATCACCTAACACCTCATTAACACCTCGTTCTCCATATAAGTCTTTAAGGTCAAGCGTAAGGTTATCAAGTCCTTTGGCAATATTCCTTTGGTTCTCGGCTCGCCTCTGCATGTTCCGTTGATACTTGACCATAGTCTGCCTTCTCGAAAACTCAATAGGGTCGTGAGATGATTCACCAAGGAACGGTGCTGCCTGCATTGCAGGGTCTATATTGCCTTTTGCCATGATATTATGGTTGTTTACTTAAAAGTCCTTGAATTATCCTCACAGCCTCATCGGAATTATATCCTCCGGCATTCCCATTATTGTTCTTTCCCCACATGAGTGAAGAGTTGAAGTCCTGATTCTGATTCATTGAGCTGGCGTATTCTGCACCCGAGCCAAAAACATTCTTCCCCCCTGCATTAATATTCTTCATCCCTGAGTCTCTTAACATGGCTGCTATCTGTGCTGCCTGTAGGTATGGTTGTGCCTTATTCCAATCCCATACACGGTTTTCCTCATTCGCTTTCATCCCAAGTGCATTGGCGTAGTCACCCTTATTTCCCTGTACCTGTTGTGCTGTCATCTTTGCAAGGTCTCCAAATGAGTTCTGTTCTCTACCTACCATCTCACCAAGCATACCATAAGCCTCTGAGCCACTTCCAAGTTCCGATGCAGTCTTCATCCCTGCTGCAGTTGCTCCTTTTATCTCATTACGGTACATCTCACCACCGGGAACATCCTGATTAAGCGTTTGTCCATACGAGTAATTAACAAGTTTATCAACACTTGGTGCTATCACTGCCTCTGGACGTGGATTTTGAGATTCAATCCTCTGTGCTTTCTTCATTTGTGATGCACCGGTAATACCTTGGAATATTGAAGGGATAAGATTAAGCACCTGAGCGATAATCTCACTCGATCCTCCTGTGGCTATCCCCAACCCGGCTCTTGCTGCGGTGCCTACTGCGGAGGATATGGTATTCCCTCCACCACCCCATTGTGATACGGGTTTAAATAAATTGGCTTTTGGTAAAGTATAGTCCATGGCTTTAAATTTTAATCAATTTCTGGTAATTCAATGGTTTGACCTGCTAATTTATGCTGACAATCATCAAGATATTGTATCATCCCGTCAGTAATAAATGAATGACATCTATCAATTTCAATATCATACTTCCCTGAATCTGGATTTTTCCTATAAGACCAATTAAGAACAGAGGCTCTTATTGTTGGTTTATCAAAGTCTCCATTAAATTCCCATACTGGCCTTTTTTCGCCCCTAAGATCAGTTTGAGAATCATTTATAGCATGAAGATGACCACATCCCGGACATTGGAAATATAGCTGTGTGCTCTCAGGGTCTCTTTTAATCTTTGCCATCTCTTAAATATTTCGTTCTGATGGTGTTGAAAATATTACTATCGAATCAATCCTTACTTTTTCAGTGTGTTCCTCGGTGTTTAACTTCACAAAGCAGTACCTTCCTCTCATTGCCCTTCCGTTCATCTTTCTGTCATTGAGACTTATGAAGTTACCTTTTGAGTTCTCGTCTTTTAATATCTCTCCAAAGAACACCCCTTCTCTGCGATCCCATATCGGAACATTACTTTCCATGATATCACTGCCTCCTGATGCTTCTGCGGGTATATAAACATACTTGGGTAATGAGTTCATCTCATGGTCTGCAAACAACGCTATGGCATTATAAACCTTGTTTCTGACAGGTTCTATGTTCGACACAACTTCTATCTCTGCATAAGTAGGCGTTCCTGACCATGAAAGATAATCCTGTCCCTCGTCAACATTCATTATCCAAACCCTTTGATGATACAAATGTGCGAAGAAATTTCCTAAATGGACGTACGATTCGGTTATTTGATTGATGCGTGATGCGTACCGTCCCTTTTTCTCACTGAAAATAACTCCCCGTACTTCATCTCCCATCCTGAATGTAAGCCATACTTCATCATGCTCATTATTAGCCCCCGTGCGTGTCTGCAACACCTTACCTCCACCATTAGCCTGTATCCATTTAACAAGGTCTTTGAACCATTTTTTCATCTTTATATCCAAAACTATCTGACCATTGGGTGCTGACCTGATAAATTTGCCCTGTGAGTGATCCCAGTAATAAAGATTCCTTCCATTGACCATGACGCTATCAGGATGCTGGCATCCATAATCCGACTCCATGGGTCTCTGTTCTGCAAGGAACTTATCGGTAAGTGTGAACTGCTCCGTGCCATCAGGATTGAAAGTCTGTATCCGATTGATGTAGATACTCGTCTCCTTGTACATCTGAATAACCTTCAATGTGTATCCTATCTCTCTGAGTCCTGTTATGTCACCGTTCTTTTCCGGTAAATCCATAAAGTCATCATAGGTGAAATGAGCAATATTATTTGTTCTTGTACCTGTTATGATGAATCCTCCGTGGCGTATCCTCTCATCCAATACTTTTTGCTTCTGGCTAAGGTCTTCAAGAAATGGGAATCCCTGCGATGTTAATTTATTTGAGATGATCTGTTCTCCCCACCAATCACTTGGGAATATGCTCTCTGCCCAGAATGGTTGTATGATACCTGTCTGTGTTGTTCCTGTCTGTTCGTAATTTAATCGGAAGAATTTCCAACAATCGTATGCACGTGTGATCCTTTTCTTTCCGGTGGGATCGTATGGATCAACTATTATATTATGCACTTCTGCAGGCGTGTCGTTAATGATGCTTTGATCAACATCTCCTTTGTGATACCTATTGCCTTGTGCATCCGTGGCGATATCAAACACCATCCCTGTACCATATGCTACTGCAAGTGTTTTACCAAATCCTTTTTTTGGACGATAAACTTCAACTATAATATTCGTAGCTCCGGCAAATGGAGTAGGTCTCTCTACTGCCTGTATTCTTAACCAATCACCACCAACGGCTTCTTCACTGTAATAAGTCGCTGACGTGGATTCAATCTCATAGTCATAGACATAATCTCCTCCAATTGCTTCTCCGTAATATGTTGTTTGATTAATAGTCCCCACAAGTCTCATCCTATCTCCATTATTCCATACATAATCAGCTACTTTCCACCTGTTATTCTGACCTCTGGCATGAGTTAAGGTGTCTTGAATGTTTACGGAGAACCTATTGCCATTACTATTGGGAATAAGTACGATGCTACTTGCCCTGACTTGCAAAAAGTAATCCATAGAGATATTACCAAAATAGACTATCTCGTAAGATTCTGCCCATTCAGGTGGTTTATGATTAATTTTGAAGATAAGATTTATGATAGAGTTAAGATCATTTCCTCCTCCTTCGACATCTTCCGAATAAAATGGGATGTAAATATCCAAAATATCTGCCTTAATTACTGAGCAAGTCCTTCCTGCCCCATCTTTATAAACGAACCCGAATGACTGAACTGCACCACATTTAAGCTGAGGGTACGTTACAGTAAGTCCAAGAGTTAAAATATAGGCATTGATGAGAAAGTCTTTATAGATAGTATTGACATCTCCTGCATGATATGGTTTATCTTCAAATGAATCATTCCTTGCATATATAAATATTTTATTGCTTCCCCATAACCCCGTCTCGACCACTCCAACGGGGAATAACGCCTCTAAGGCTGCCTTCACCTGAACGTAAGTATCTCCTGCTACCGCTTTATAAGAGACTACGTAATTTAATCCTTCGACCGAGTTTACTACGGAAATGCTATAAGTGGAATCCTCAACTATAACCAATGGTAATGTAACTACCGCCACACCATAAAGATGACGCCATGATTGAGTGCCATCCCAGATACTTTTATCAATACAATGAGGATCAATTTCCCATGAAGAACCCGGTATTAAATTATAATAACACATTGTTGTGAGAAGCAATTCATATTTCACAAGAAGACTGACAATCGGATTTATCAACGACACATCCTCATAAGTGATCTCAGTTTCCACATCAATGGCAATGACATCATAGCCCTCGGTGATCTTACCAAAGACTACTGCATTACCTCCTACTAACTCCATGTGCTCTGCTTTAATAGGAATATAGGTGAATGGCTCTGCAATGATGCTTGCTGCAATGATCTCCTTTACCCTATCATTGTAAAAGGCTCTGTCGATATCCGTATTATGAGAATCAATCATCTTAACTTATATAGATTATACCAAGGGCGTTCCACTTTATTGTGCTTGTGCCATTTGTCACTATCTCCTCTTCCGGAAATTCAATCTGTGCTCTTATTTTTGATGTTGCCTGCACTCCGGTGTCTTGAAACAGGATGCCATATTTATAACTCAGCGTGGCACCGGGACCAATGATCTTATCCGTTGCATCGAGATAATAGTTATATACCCCTGCACTCGGACTATGCTCTACTGATACTTTCCCTGCAATAGCTACACCACCTGCGGTATATGGACCACTTGCAGGAATCTCTTTTGCCACAACATTGGATACAAATTGTTGTGTTCCTGGATTTGGAATATGTGTGCTATTAAGAAGCATGAGTTTCCATGTCTCTCCTACCCATATATCGGTTTGTTCTTTCTTTACGAACTTTGGAATACAACTTAAATTTGCCATCTCACTTTATTTTAAAAGATAATTATTATGGTAGAGTGTGTCCTTCAATCGAACTTATAACAACCGCATACACCCCTCCTCCAATTGCGTTTTCATTCATCGTAATATTCATAGTTTGCGTGTAAGGAGGATAGTTCCTTGTTGCTTTTGGTACATAAGCCACCTCTATGCCATTTCTGAATACGGATATCCACATGTTCTGAGTAATATCCGAGAAATTATCAACAGAATACGATAGATTAAGAATAGGCGATCCTGCTGAGACAACTGCGGATGAAGTCAATAACGTCCATGAACCAAATGCAACACAATATGCAGTTGGTGGTCCTCCATACTGAGATACTGCAATAGTAGCAAGGACATTGCCACTATCATCGGTTAATACGATATTGCCACTTCTATACGCTCCTGTGTTTGTCGAATTGGTGTCTACTTTGATTTGTAATCCCTGATAATACGGAGGGTCTGCTACCCTGCTGGTAATTGGATTCCATACAGTGACATCCACCCATGAAGGATGACTTAGAATATGCCATCCGCCTGCCTCATTGACTGCGTTAATGTCAGTTCCAATGCTTACGCCAATAGCAAAATTATCAGGCGAATAAGCATCAAACGTATCAAGTATTTCATCTGCAAGTATCCAATGCCCTGTTATCCCTAAAGTTATGACATTAGAATAGCCACTTATCCCTGCTGCATTATAAGCTCTTACACGATAATAATAGGTGACCCCCTGATTTAACATTGACCCAATGTTGATACTTAATGCGGATACTGGTATGTTTTGAAAAACGAATGATGTAAACACATTGCTTGTCGACACATCGAGATAATACCCATCTGCATATAGCGATGCGAGCCAATTAGCAGTAAAACTTGATTGAGTAATGGCACTTGCTGCAATAGCCACAGGTACGGAAGGCATGTTTATATTGACTACCGTAGGAATCATAACTGCCATGGTAAGTGAGATATATCCTGGTTCTGAACTTACAGACACCTCTCCTCCACGTTCCTGCTCTGTAAACTTATCAACGGTCTCGATTAAGAACCACTTGGATGGATCTTCGCTACTCCTACCTATGATCTCTATGGCACGTACTTCTTCTCCTCCGGTGTTAATCTTTATGTTTAACTTGTTATTAAGCGATATCATCTCATTAGCGAGTCCTGTGGCTGTTTCTTCTTCTGCCTGTGGCACGGGCACAATACTTGCAGGTGAGAAGGTACTCTTTCTCCAATCCATATAAACATAACGATAAGCCACTTGGAATAATGTCTGCCTGAGATTATTTATTTTACGTGTGTCATCCGATTCATAACTCACTACTGGCGGATGTTTTGGAGGCACGGGTTCAAAGTAAAAGTTCTTGACATCCATGGAATAATACGCATCCTCAATAAGACAAAGTTTTATCCAATATACTCCAATGTCATTAACGAAATTGTCCGTCCTTGGTTCGTGATTTAAGTTAGCGAATGCCTTGCTTTTATAGAAGTTATTGCCATTGCTGACAATCTGATCTATACCATAGGTGACTATTGAACTCCATTCCACTGTAACCAGATACTGACCATAGCCAATCTTTAGATCAAAGGATTTCTTTGCCCTGAGTATATCCATCTGATAGATTGGATTCTTATTATCAGTCCACACGAGCCTGCCATGCACCACACGAGCATTGTAAATCTTATACTTGGGGTCAAAACCAATGGCATTGTATTTATCATAGTACACCACTACCTGTTCTCTTGTATCAATATTTATCTCAATTATCCATGC
>JAENXA010000145.1 GCA_016649735.1 Prolixibacteraceae bacterium
TTAGGTCTGGCCAGTTTTTTACTGTTTTCAGACATCTGTCTTAATTTTTCGTCGTCCTTTATAAGTTTAAATGCTTCCGGAATAAGTCTTTCTATAGATTCAGAATCCTTAACCATAATGGCTGCCTGCTTATTTGCAAGAGCCATTGCATTTTTTGTCTGATGATCTTCTGCCACATTAGGAGAAGGGACGAGTATTGATGATTTTCCAAGCAAACATAACTCAGATATAGTTCCTGCACCTGACCGGGATATAACCAGGTCAGCTGCCTTGTATGCAAATTCCATATGAGTCAAAAATTCATATGGTTTAAGTAATTTGGGGCATTTCCCCTCAACACGATTCATCATTTCTTTATAATAAAACGATCCTGTCTGCCATATTATTTGTACTCCCCCTGAATTTATCATGCCAAGATGCGCCATAACACTTTCATTAATAGTACGTGCACCCTGACTTCCCCCTAAAATAAGTAATACGGGTTTCCCTTCTTCAAGTCCGTATTTTTTCAATGCTTCTTTTTTATCTGTTTCTTCAAGTAATTGTTTGCGTACCGGATTCCCTGTAAATACCAGTTTTTCTTTTGGAAAATATTTTTCCATACCGTAATAGGCTACACAGATTTTCTTTACTTTCTTAGCCAGCAATTTATTGGTTATACCGGCATAGGAATTTTGTTCCTGTAGTACGGTTGGTATATTTTTCTTCTCTGCCATTTTTAATATAGGGCCACTGGCAAATCCGCCTACCCCAATTACAATATCAGGTTGAAAAGTTTTAATTATTTTCCCGGCTTTTCTCATGCTTTTAAAAAGTTTCAGGATAAAAATTATCATCTTCAGAGAAATCTTACGTGGCATTCCCATAACAGGCAGTCCAACTATTTTATATCCGGCATCAGGAACTCGCTGCATTTCCATTTTCCCCAATGCGCCCACAAAAAGAATTTCTGTCTCAGGCATCCTGTCCTTTATCTCACCGGCAATAGATAATGCAGGAAAAATGTGGCCTCCTGTTCCGCCTCCACTGATAATTATTTTTAATTTTTTCATTATAATAATTTTTATCTATCAACTTTCTTGGTTGATTTTTCCTCGATTATAATTTCTTTTTCCTTTTCTTTTTCCTTTTCTTTTTCATCATTTTGCTGATTCTGATAGCTTACTGACAATAGTATACCAAAAGATACCGATGTAAATAATATGGATGTCCCTCCCATACTCACCCATGGCAGAGGCTGACCTGTTACAGGGCAAAGTCCTACATTTACAGCCATATGTATCATAGCCTGAAAAACCAGCATTAAAATTAGTCCGGTAGCCATAAATGCCGGAAATGTACGATTAGATCGCCTGACTATTACTATACCTCTGTAAAATAAAACAAGGTATAAAAAAAGCAGAAAAAAACCACCTGCCAATCCGTATTCCTCTACTATAATAGAAAAAATAAAATCGTTATAATTATCTTCCATATAATTACTTACCTCACTTGATCCAGGACCGTTTCCGGTAAATCCTCCTTCGTATATTGCAAGTTTTGCATATTCAAGCTGAGTGGTTCCCTGTTTTGAATCATCATCACCATGAATGAAATTATCTATTCTCTCTTTTACTGTATGTACCCTGCCAAATCCTGCAGGACAATAATCTGCTGTAAAATAAACTGCGCCAATAAGAAGAATCCCAAACAGAACAGTTAGTCCAAGATATTTAAAAGGAACACGACCTATAAACATTAAAACCCAGATACATCCAAAAATCATCATAGCAGTTGATGCATTTCCTATCATAATAATTCCACATATTATAATGCATGCTATTATTATTTTAAAAAAAGCATTTTTCAACTCTTCACGGCTTCCCTGTCTTTCTGACAAGATTTTTGCCGAGAAGATTACCAGTACAATTTTTGCCATTTCTCCGGGCTGAAAACTGAAAAATCCCAAATCCAGAGACCTCGGTGTAACTTTTTCTGAAGAGACAATATCCTGAAAAACAGCCATTATCATAAACAGCAGTAAAACTATCATCAATAAATTAGCAAAAGATGAATAAATCTTTATAGGTACTACATTTACAAGAAGTATCATAACTCCAAAACCAATAATGATGAAGACTGCCTGACGTACAACGTAATGCGCCGTATTACCTCCTACATTACGATAGGCAAGACGTCCGGTTGCACTATATACAACAAGCATGGATATAAGTGTTAAAAAAAACAACACTATCCATATTATACGATCTCCTTTTAATAATTTTCTTACAGAAAATTCCATTTTAGTATTTATTCTTAATTCTTCAATGATGCTAATTTACATCTTAATATTTTTATCTTTTCCCCTTTTATAGTTCTCTGACAGCTTCTTTAAACTGACGACCTCGGTCTTCATAATTTTCGAACAAATCAAAACTTGCACATGATGGTGACAACAAAACAATGTCGTTGTCTTTCGCCAGATAATATGCAGAACGAACTGCATCCTTCATGGATTTTGTTTCAACAATCTCCGGCACAACATTTTTGTATGCTTTTATAATTTTTCTGTTATCTAATCCTAAACAAACAATTGCCTTAACTTTTTCGGATACAAGATCCTTAAGTTCACTATAATCATTCCCTTTGTCTTTTCCTCCTACAATCCATACAATAGGATGGTGTATACTCTCCAAAGCATACCATGTGGCATTTATGTTGGTAGCTTTAGAATCATTTATAAATTCAATACCATGAACTTTAATGAATCGCTCCAGACGATGTTCTACTCCTCTAAAGTCTGTAAGGCTTTCTCTGATTTTTTCATTCCTGATTTTTAATACCATTCCTGAAAGGCCAGCTGCCATTGAATTATAACAATTATGTTTCCCCTGTATTGCAATATCAAAAATAGACATGGTAAATGTATTTTTATTCCAGTTAATAGTAATATTTTCTCCCTCTGTACCTGCACCATTTCCTATGGGATCTTCCCATGCAAAAGGTAAACAGACAGAATTTATTTTTCTTTTTTTAATCTCTTTACAAATTATCGGATCGTCTTTATCGTAGATAAAATATTCCTTATCTGTCTGATTTTGAATAATTTTAAACTTAGAATCGATATAATTCTGCATTTTGTATTCATACCGGTCAAGATGATCAGTCGTGATATTTAAAAGTATTGCTATATCCGCCTTAAAGTCGTACATACCGTCAAGCTGAAAACTGCTTAGCTCTATTACATACCAGTCGAAATTTTCTTCTGCCACCTGAAGTGAAAAACTTCTTCCAACATTTCCTGCAAGTCCCACATTATATCCGGCTTTCTGTAGCATAAAATAAATCAGCATTGTCGTAGTAGTTTTCCCATTACTTCCGGTTATGCAGATTGTTTTTGCCTTATTGTACCGACCGGCAAATTCTATTTCAGAAATAATATGAATACCAAGTTCTCTTAGTTTTTTTATCATAGGAGCTGTCTCCGGAATACCAGGACTCTTTACCACAAGATCAGCCTCTAAAATTTTACTCTCCGTGTGTTTCCCTTCTTCATAGGGAATATCGTATTTTTTTAGTTCTTTACGATATTTATCTTTTATCTTCCCATTATCTGTAAGAAAGACTTCAAATCCTTTCTTTCTGGCCAGGATGGCGGTTCCTGTACCGCTTTCTCCTGCTCCCATTATGACAATTTTCTTTGACATCTTATCTCATCTTTAAAGTAACAAGTGTAATAACAGCTAAGGCTATACCTATAATCCAGAATCTTGTAATAATCTTTGGTTCCGGAATTCCTTTTTTCTGAAAATGGTGATGAATCGGAGACATTAAAAAGACCCTGTGTCCCTCACCGTATTTCTTTTTTGTATATTTAAAATATGAAACCTGTATTATCACAGAAAGACTCTCAATTAGAAATATCCCGCAAACCAGAGGAATCAGTATTTCTTTTTTTATTATTATTGCGAATACAGCCAGAATACCACCAAGTGCAAGACTACCTGTATCTCCCATAAATACCTGTGCCGGATATGAATTATACCACAAAAAGCCAACTGTCGCCCCAATAAATGCAGATATAAAAACGGTTAGTTCTCCTATATTAGGAATATACATTATATTAAGGTAACCTGAATAAATAATATTTCCACTTACATATGCCAGAATAGCAAGAGTTGCCCCACTTATAGCTGAAAGTCCGGTCGCAAGTCCATCTATTCCGTCTGTTAGGTTTGATGAATTTGAAACGGCTGTAATAATCAGTATAATGGCTAAAGCATAAATTATCCAACTCCAGCGTGTACTGTGGCCTCCCATCCATTCAACAAGCCATTTATAATCAAATTCATGCGATTTAATAAAAGGGATAGTAGTTTTTGTAGTTTTTACCCTTTGTGTTACAAAACGTTTTTCTGTTTTATGAGTAACAGGATTAACAACCTCTTCTGTTTTAAATTGACCATTCGCATCCTTTACGTTTTCCTGAATAACTACATCATCAGACAATAA
>JAENXA010000268.1 GCA_016649735.1 Prolixibacteraceae bacterium
AAATAATAGAAAAATACAGATATACATGGAACAAATACTTGTAAAAGCTGCTCAGTTAATAGTTAGTCTTTCATTACTAGTTTTTATACACGAGTTGGGGCATTTTATGTTTGCTAAACTTTTTAAAGCAAAGGTTGAAAAATTTTATTTGTTTTTTAATCCTTGGTTTACTTTGTTTAAGAAAAAAATCGGAGAAACTGAATACGGAATAGGATGGCTTCCACTTGGAGGATATACGAAAATAGCCGGTATGGTCGATGAATCAATGGACAAGGAAGCCATGAAAAAACCTGCCCAGCCCTGGGAGTTCAGATCAAAAACAACAGGACAACGCCTCTTAATTATGATTGGCGGAGTATTAATGAATTTCGTGCTTGCTTTTATTATTTATATCGGAGTCTTGTACGCATGGGGGGAGAGTTATCTGACTACTAGCAGTCTGGAATATGGTATATCGGTATCCGAAACAGGACAACAGATCGGTCTGGAGAATGGAGATAAAATTCTATCTCTTGATGGAATGTATCTTGATAATTTCTATAAGATTATTCCTACAGTTTTACTGGATGAGATTAAGACCGTTCAGGTATTAAGAGATGGTCACAAAGTTATCGTACCCATTACCGATGACGATATCGCATTGATGCTTAAGAGCAAAGGAATAATGGATGTAAGAATGCCATTTGACTGTCAGGTGGATAAAGTTATAAAAGACTCTCCGGCAGATATTGCAGGATTTAAGAAAAAAGACGCTTTTGTTTCTGTTGACGGGAATGAATTCAAGTTTTATGACCAGTTTAAAACATATCTTAGTCAGCATAAGAATCAGATTGTTAAATTTGTTGTTAGCCGTAACGGAGAATTAATGAATATTCCGGTAACTGTATCAGAGGCAGGAACTATAGGCTTTTATACACAATTTGATAAACATTCGGCCGATTTCATGAAATATAAGGCAACCCATTATAGCTTTTTCGGATCAATTCCGGCAGGTATAGAAAAAGGTTATTTGACCACTGTAAATTATCTTAAACAGTTTAAGCTGATATTTTCTACAAAAACAAAAGCCTATGAATCTCTGGGAGGATTTATTGCTATCGGAAATATTTTTCCGGGACAATGGGATTGGTTTTCCTTTTGGAATATGACTGCATTTCTTTCTATTATTTTGGGTATTATGAATTTGTTGCCAATTCCTGCATTAGACGGAGGTCATGTTATGTTTTTATTTTTTGAAATGATTACTGGAAGAAAACCCGGAGAAAAATTCATGGAATATTCCCAAATTGCAGGAATGTCATTTTTGCTATTATTAGTGATTTATGCAAATGCAAACGATATTATAAAGTTATTTCATTAAATTTTTTTATTTTTGTTAAATAAATTAAGAAGAAAATTATGAGTATATTAATTATTGTCGGAATGTTTGGGCCTCAGGAAATTATTTTGATTCTGGTTATTGTTTTATTGCTTTTTGGCGGTCGTAAGATACCGGAGTTAATGAAAGGCCTTGGTAAAGGAATGAAAGAATTTAAAAAAGCCTCTAATGACGATGAAGAGGAGGATATAGAGGATAAGTCAAAGAAAAAGAATACAGATAAAATATCGGATAAATAATTCTTTGTTCTAATGTCATTTCTGTTTTTCAGAAAGAATATTTGATGTAATTTATATCAAAGAAGATGAGGTATTTTTATAAAACTTTTATTTTTTTATTTTTAATTACTTTTTTGTCATCGTGTGGAGATGATGTTCCTTTTCATAAAAATATAACAGGAAAGGCAGGGGAGGTATTGTTTGTTGTTTCTGAGAATACATGGAAGGGAGAAGTAGGAAAGGCAATGAAAGATATTTTTATGAGTCCGCAAG
>JAENXA010000269.1 GCA_016649735.1 Prolixibacteraceae bacterium
AAATTCTAAAGAAAATTATACTCTTTACTTATGATATCCGCGAAGATGATAAAAGGCTCAGAACCGATCCCTCTCAATTTGAAAAATTACGGGGAGATTATCCGGTAAGAAGAGAATTTCCTATATATTCGGTTTATCCTAAAAATATTTCAGAAGATACAATAGAGAAAATAAAAACACTTGGATTTAAAATAAACAGAAGTAAATTATAAAAAACAAAAAAACATGAAAAAATTAGCAGATATTGGTTTAATAGGTTTGGCCGTAATGGGCGAGAACTTTGTATTAAACATGGAAAGCAAAGGTTTTACTGTAGCTGTTTTTAACCGTACAACAAATAAAGTAGATAACTTTATGAACGCCCGCGGTAAAGGCAAAAACTTCATCGGTGCACACTCATTGGAAGAATTTGTTAATTCTATTGAACGCCCGCGTAAAGTTATGATGCTGGTTAAAGCCGGTAAACCGGTTGATGACTTTATCGAAAAACTTATTCCTCTAATGGATAAGGGGGATGTTATCATTGATGGTGGAAACTCACATTATCCTGACACAATTCGCCGTACAAAATATGTAGAAAGCAAAGGCCTTCTGTTTGTTGGAACCGGAGTTTCCGGTGGTGAAGAAGGTGCCCTAAAAGGCCCATCACTTATGCCTGGAGGATCTCCAGCTGCATGGCCACTTATTAAAGAAATTTTTCAGGCTGCTTCGGCAAAGGTAGAAGACGGATCTCCATGCTGTGAGTGGGTTGGAGAAAACGGTGCAGGTCATTTTGTAAAAATGGTTCATAATGGTATAGAATACGGAGATATTCAAATTATCTGTGAAGCATATCACCTGATGAAAGTCCTTCTTGGAATTTCAGATGACGAAATGACTAACGTCTTTACGGAATGGAATAAAGGTAAACTTGATTCTTACCTGATTGAAATAACTAAAGATATCCTCGCCTATAAAGACACTGATAGTCAGCCACTGGTTGAAAAAATTCTTGATACAGCAGGACAAAAAGGTACAGGTAAATGGACCGGTATAGCCGCTCTTGATAAAGGTATTCCTTTAACTTTAATCGGTGAAGCAGTATTCTCACGTTGTCTTTCAGCTCAGAAAGACCTGAGAGTTAAAGCTTCTAAATTTCTTACCGGTCCTACTCCTGCATTCAAGGGTGATAAAAAACAATTTATCAACGATCTTGAAGATGCACTATACGGAGCAAAAATCATTTCCTATGCTCAGGGATATAACCTTATGATGGCTGCTGCAGAAGAATACAAATGGAATCTTAACTACGGAGGTATTGCACTGATGTGGCGCGGAGGATGTATTATCCGTTCTGCTTTCTTAGGAGATATCAAAAAAGCATTCGACAAGAATCCTTCACTGGAAAACATACTGCTTGATCCGTTCTTCAAAGAACAGGTAGAAAAAGCACAATCAGGATGGCGTCGTGTCTGCGCAACAGCTATTGAAAACGGAATTCCCGTTCCTGCACTGACTTCAGCACTTTGCTATTTTGACGGTTTCCGCACAGAACGTATGCCGGCAAATTTATTACAGGCACAACGTGACTATTTTGGGGCTCACACTTACGAACGTATTGATCAGCCACGTGGCAAATTCTTCCATACAAACTGGACAGGTCACGGTGGCAACACTGCTTCAACTACTTATATTGCATAAAAATAATTTACACTTTCATTAAAAACCATTCCTTAACCGGAATGGTTTTTTTGATTAATTACCTATCCATAAAAAATATTTAACAAAAAATGACAAGAAATACAATAATACTATTTATTCATTTTATT
>JAENXA010000243.1 GCA_016649735.1 Prolixibacteraceae bacterium
AAATTTATAAAGGTGGTAAAAAAGATATTGCAACACTTTATGAATACTGGTTGTTTTTCAAGTTGTTAGATTTATTTAAGTCTGTTTTTGATATTGAACCTAAAGATATTTCAGAACTGATAAAAGAAACAGCAGACGGTCTTAATCTTCAACTCAAACAAGGAAAACATACAGCTTTAAAAGGTGTTTATAATACCGGAACACGAAAGCTAAATATTCGATTTAATTATAACAGGACATTTAGCGGTCAAAAGGCTTATCCACTTTCTGGCAGTTGGACAACAACCATGCGTCCGGATTATACCTTGTCTTTTTGGCCTAATGGCATTTCTGAAAAAGAAGCAGAAGTTCAGGAACTCATTGTTCATATACATTTTGATGCCAAGTATAAAATTGCCAACTTAATTGATTTGTTAAATAAAAAATCAACAGAGGATATTGATTCAGAAAAAGAGGATAACAGAAAAGGTATATACAAAAATGCAGATTTATTAAAAATGCATGCATATAAAGATGCAATTCGTAGAACAGGTGGTGCGTATGTTCTGTATCCTGGTAATAGATCAATCAAGAAAAAGGGATTTCATGAAATAATACCTGG
This sequence comes from Prolixibacteraceae bacterium, assembly GCA_016649735.1. Taxonomy (GTDB): domain Bacteria; phylum Bacteroidota; class Bacteroidia; order Bacteroidales; family Prolixibacteraceae; genus JAENXA01. The sequence goes on from JAENXA010000243.1 coordinate 602, forward strand.
GTTAGGTGCATTTCCAGTGCGTCCTTCAAAAACAGATGATGGAATAAGTGAGTTGAAAGATTTTATTTTAGAAGTCATCAATCATTTTATAAACAGAGCTTCACAACGTGAAAAGATTGCATACAGGACTTATGATATATATAAAAATAAGCCTCAAAAAAAAGATGAAGTTAACGAAACTTTACCTGAAACCTATGGAGAAAACCGCAATTTGATTCCTGATGATACTTTTGTTTTAGTTGGGTTTTATAAAAAAGAAAATCTCGATTGGATTATAAAAAGTGGTTTATATAATGCCCGAACTGATAGTACCCGAGGTTCATTAAGATTAGGGCCTGGCGAGGCTGGTGCAAAATATCTGTTATTGCATTCAACAGGTGAAACTAAAACAGGTCTATTATTAAAAATAATTGAGACTGGGCCCCGTGTATTTTCAAAACAAACATTAATTAAAAAAGGTTATCCAACTGAACCATCTCAAAACTATTATTTAGTTTATAAAATTCAGCAAATTACTGATAAGGAATTAAGGGATCAAGAATGGGATATTACATTGCTTGACAAATATAAGCAAGGTCGTGGTTCTGCGTTACCATTTTCAATTACATTAACAGAATTAATGAAAGCAAAAGTGAATTAATATGCCGACCCTTCGCACCCATCACACGGTGGGTGTATTGTTCCAAATAGCGGTAGATATTCCGGATCCCGGGTTTCTATATAGTACACCTTATATATATAGTCCATATTTCAGAAATAAAACATTATACCTAAAATCCGCAAGGAATTTAGGTTCTATATTTTTTACACACAGATAACATTTACAATATCCGTATTACTTTATTAAAATTCTATAATTCAACGAAATAAAAGCAAAGACATGTTTTTTTTAAAATGTTAAGTGTTTTTTAACGTTATTTAGTTGATATTGTCAACTAAATGAGATTATCTTTGTCCTGATAAAAACAAAACATTATTTATGAATGAAAATCTGCCACTATCTTACCTGTTAGGCATGACAGTTAGAGCACACCATTTAGAAATGATTTCTTTACTCAAAAAAAATAATTCTGAATTAAGTCCGGAATTAAATGTCATACTCTTTCTCTTAAGTCTGGAAAAACTAACTCAGCAGGATTTGGCTAATTTTTTAATGAAGGATAAATCATTTATATTAAGACAAATAGATACTTTAATAAAAAAAGGTTATGTCGTTAGAGAAACAAACAAACAGGATAAAAGAAAAAAACTTATTGAATTAACAGAAAAAGGATATAACACATTATGTACCTTTAAAAATATAGGGAATGTTATTGAGAAAAGAATTTATTCCGGAATTGAAAAGAAATCATTAACTCAATTCAGAGATACTTTGGATAAAATTAAGAAAAATCTGGATTTTGATCACAATAATCCTATTGAGAAAGCCATAAAGGAACATTCGGAAAAAATTAATGTTTGTAAAAAAAATACAGTTTAATACCTAAATTCCACAAGGAAGTTTCGTAATGAGCATTCAAATAACGATAAATCAGGAAGTAAACCGATTGAAACATAGCAATAGCTATGGTGATTGAGGATTACTTAGTGTAACGACTGATTTGAAGTTAGT
>JAENXA010000018.1 GCA_016649735.1 Prolixibacteraceae bacterium
AAACATTTTCGAAGGTATTAAGAGAAAAACAATATACAAAAAATATATAATTAACAACTCATAAAATAATGATACTATCTATCACTGTTTTCGGCAGTAAGTAAATATTTAGTTGTTCATAACATTTAAAATATTATTACAAGGCAAAAAATTATAACGTAACAACTTTTACTCCTTTTGGAGCCTTAAATGTCGTTTTTACAGTTCCATCCAATTGTTTTTTATGTTCAATTTCAACAACCCCATAAGGAGTTGGAAATGATCCCTTTACCCATTGTAAATCACCGAGATGTGGCTCTATACTTATTTCTCTGCAACCCGGTTTCAATACATTTACACCAAGCACATACTGACTTAACCACGAAGTCGGTCCGGAAGCCCATCCATGACAAAAACTATGTCTGAATCCTTTGTAGCAATAATTACCATAATTAGCATGTACATCAACTTTACCTTTAGGGACAATTTCGTCAATACGTGCTGCGTTTTTCATCCAGTCTATATCAAAATCCTCCCAGAATGTTGTTGCTCCAAGATCAAGCATTCCTCCCCAGTATTCCCGTATATCGTTCAGTGCTTCTTCATAGTCTCCACCCTTTGCCAGTGCTTTCAGCATATAATAGCCATAAAAGGTGGACATCCTGTGAGCACCATCTTTTTTGATCTCCTTACACGCCTGCTCAGGAGGAACAAGACCTGACAATGAAAGCAGAGATGCTGCCTGTTTTGAACCGGCCATTGACGGAACATGTTTTTTTAGTTTCTTAACACAAGACAGACACATATCCGCAGTCTCACGGTCACCAATTATATTACATAATTCAGAGCCTGCCTGAAAGGTGATAACCATCAGTGATTGAAGACCGGCATGAACAGCTTTATCATTAGAGCTGGAAGGCCAGTCGAGAAAACGCCCCCCTCCCAAAATTTCTTTACCAGATGCATCAATTGCCACTGACAACTGCTTCAATAATCCTGTCAGATAACTTTTCTGTTCCCTGAGATAATCCAAACTACCCTGATAATAATACCAATCACGCTGAATAATTATCCACCACATCGAATAAGAACTGATTCCGTTCATCCAATTAGGCAGCGGAGTCAAATCACGAGCCAGATCAAGACTTTTGGGTATCACCTCATTATAGCCAAAAACAGTATTGACAGTCATCATTTCCGGATGCATATCTCCCACCCATACCAAACGATCCCTCTTTATACCGTCCCATAAGTAATCCTGCATATTCAAATGAACAGTATATGCTCCTGTAAGCCAGATTTTATTCAATCGTTCATCATTACATGTAAACGATCCCAGATAAGGGATATCCCTATATATAGAAATCGCACTAATTTCCTTGATTTCAAGTTTTGCTTCAGGATCCATCAAATCAATACGCACAAATCTAAATCCTGAATTTCCAACTTCAAGTCGTCCCAGCCATGGAAGAGTTATTTCGAAATCACGCATAGCGTGATCATTGGTAGCACCTTTTTCGCCTGCAGTGCTCATAGCTTCGCTGACAGATTCTCCGAAACGAATACGTACTTTTCCTGCCGGATTTGGATTACTTCTGGTAGTTATAATCTCCAACCCTCCCTGTATTTCTCTGCCAAAATCAAGAACAATACCCGGAAAAGAATCCTTTGTACTATTTAAGTTTAAATATTCTCCCTGATTCAGATCAGCCTGACCCACACCCGGTTTTAATATAGACTCAGGATTCTGTACTTCTTTTCCGGTCGAATCTGAAATCCATACAATACGTTCGGCCGTGATGTATTTACGGGTTAATGAGGTAGAACGTATTTTCGATGAATCCTTTGAATTATATTCCGTAGGAAACTGTGCGAATGCAGAGGACAATATTCCGCATAAACCAAAAACAAGTATAAATCGTAAAAAAAATTTCATTTTTATTTGTATTAAAATTTGTATTTAAAAAGATTTATTAGGTTAAATATAAACGACAACGAAACTTAAAAATATGTGCTTAACATATATATGCTTTTCCATAATTTTTTACTGACTTTTCTTAAATAGAATCTGCTTACGGTATACTGAATCCTGGCAAACATGCGCATCCATTAAATGATAAACAGGTGACAAATTAATACCAGTCCCTTTAATGAAGAAATGACTTTTATCCTGTTTCACTATAACCACTTTCTTAGGAATTTTGATTTCTTTTTCTCCTTCACTTCCCAGTAACAATGGACCATAATGCAAACGAACGAGTGAAGAATCAGTAAACATTGAATTAGCAATGGATTCGATTCCTGACTCCATATCAAATGAATAGTCAATTACATCACCATCTTTAAAAAAATCTGAAAGATGTATAAATCCATTTTTCTTATTAAAGCTAACCGGATTCTCATTAACAAAAACTTTCGGATTCCGGAACCAGGAAGGCACAAAAAACTGAAAATTCATAAAACAAGCTTTACTTTTATGGTGAACCGTTAACCGAACATTAGAGCCAAATGGATAATTAGTTTTCTGTTCAACTGAAACAGGATTGCCATTTAAATTAAAGCTTAATGAACTTTCATAAAATCCAGGGATAAAGAGGGTATCCCCTTTTGTAAAATAGCTATATTGAATTGCTCTGGATAACCCTTCGCCGCCCCTCATTGTGCAGCACCACCATGCTTCATTGCAAACAACAGATAAGAATTTATCAACAGGTCCCGGACAATTATCGGTACCAAAGCCACCATTTGACCTCTGTGTATGACAGATAGCATTGTAATAAATCAACTGGGCATATTCTAAATATTGAAGCAATTGTGTGTGCTGCCATAATTGAACCGCCACCATATACGAATCTATAATAGCACATGGTTCTGTCCATTCCGGACGTCCAAACCAGTTAAAATTCTCGTAATTTTCAGTAATAGCCTGATTTAAATATAAATTATACCTTTTTTCTGCCCCCTCCAGTAAATACTTCTCTCCGGTAATATCGTAATAACGTAAAACTGCCCTTAACCCGGTAAGCGTGGCATGGGTTTGTGCTTTAATTTTAACAAGATCCATTTCAAAAAAACGGGAAACAATTTCATCAATCAATTTTTTTAATGAATCTGAAGGAAACAGAGAATAAGCCTGAACAACTCCGTCCATAAAAATAAGATCACATCCAATATCAGTTGACAATTTCCAGTTATTAATTATATTAACCGAAGAGCCTGCCATTTCACCAACATTCTTTATTCTTTCTTCAGGATCAATCGGATAGTTTTTGTGGTAACCGGTTGTAGGCAATACAAGATTTTTTATAATTCTATCAATATATGTTTTTACTTTTGGATCTTTCTTCCAGATATAATATTCGCACAAACTACGTAACAACCATCCATGTCCGGCAAGTTGCTGTTCGATGATGGTATCTCCCTGAACCGCGCCCAGATATCCTTGTATGTTAACCTTCTCAGGAAATATACGAATCATCTCATCAAGATATTTCGGAGTTCTGTGAGTAGCCTGAGACTCCATTACCAGTCCCAGCATCGTTCGTCCTTCTTTATCCCCCGGCCAACCGACAGAACTAGGATGATGTTTTTTGGGAAAAATATTCTCCGGATGATATATATCTGTTTCCAGCCGGTCAAAATTTTTCATCGCCCGCTGATACAATTCTCCCTTAATGTTAATCTGACTGAAAGCAACAGGGGATGGAATTTTTTCTTCAATTTCTTTTTTTGTCTTACATGAAAAGAAACTAATAAGAATCATTCCACTTATAATTAAAAAAGCATATAGTTTTTCTATGCTTTTAATTTTTATTACAACTGAAATGTTTTTTTTCATAATATATTTCCTATACTTATTGATAATATCATCCCTTATTTATTAAATACCTGAATACTAAAGTTTCCTGACGTAAAATGGTACAAATTTTTCCCGTTGTCACTACAAACGAATGGATATTTATCTGTATTAAATTTTATCCCATTTACTGTTATATCTTTATCTCTGGATAAAGCCACCAGACCTGATGAATTTGCCGGAATCACTATCTGCCATTTAAATTTATTCCCCTCTTTCTTCCAGCTACTTGAAACTTTTCCATATGGAGATTCTATACTTGCCTTCGCCCATGACAAATAATCCGAAAACAAAGGTTCAAAACGGATAACTTTAAAACCATATCCTAAAGCATCAGGACGGATTCCTGCTATATCTTCATAAAAACATATATCATATCCGGCTTGCATAGGATGATCAAGAGAACCTGACGATGCCACTTTTTCACTTTCCGCGCTAACAGGAAGTGTTTCCCATAGAGATGTAGCATCTGCCATTTCCCACATCCATGCAAAACTGTTCTCACCTTTTTTTGTAAACATATTCCAGGCGACTTCTACTTCCCCGTTCCTTGCCAGCATACTCCCTATCCTGCCAATTCCGAAAATTCCGCAATGCATAAATCCATTACTTTTTTCTTTCATATTTCTAAAAACTGAATTCGCCACCGCATTTTCATCTCCCTGCGGCACCAGTCCAAAATCAAGAGCCATAACATCAGCTGTCTGACTTCCGAATGTTTTATCACTATCATTATACATTACACTAATTATTTCATTTGATATGGCTTTCTTTTCCTTTTTATATTTTTCAATATCATCCGTCTTTCCCAAAAGGCGGGCGGTCCTCTCCATAATGCAAACATCCTGATAATAAAAAGCCGTTGATGAAAATTCGACAGGAGTATCAATCCCACTATTTCCACCGGGAGGACACCAGTCTCCCAATCCCTGATAAACAATATGTTTTGTATTTATATTATATTTCCCGGTTCTGGCAGTATCCATTGCCAGAGCAGAAACATGATCAGTCCATTGTTTCATAGCAGAATAATAATCTTTCAGTATTTCACTGTTACCACAATAGACATACAGCCACCAGGGAAGCTGAACCAATGCTGTTCCCCAGTCGGGAGAAGCCACACCGCATAACCGTTTCCCCGGAGCAATCATATAAGGCAATCCGGAAGGCTTGGGAACAAAATAAAATGTGTTATTATATCTTTCATGAAACAGCGTTTTCTTTTCCTTTAAACGAGATCCTGAACGTATATCTCCCAAAAATTTAGTCCAGAAATTATTCATCCTAAAATTGAGATTAGCCATTTTTACATAGGCATGGCTATCTCCAAGCCATCCGCATTTCTCACGATCAGGACAATCGGTAGGAATTCCATGAATATTGTTAAGAACCGTACGTACGGCCAGTTCATGGAGATGATTTATCTGCTGATTGGAACATTTAAAAAAACCGGTATTATCCAAAGCACTGTGTACCATAATCAAACCTACAGTGGAAAGGTTTGGTTTTCCCTTCAGTCCGGAAAGTTCGGCATAACGAAATCCGTGATAAGAAAAACGGGGATACCAGAATTCCTTTCCCTGACCTTTACAAATATATTCATTGGCAAAAATTCTTCCATGATGAATCCAGCCCATAGACGTGAAATCCAGACTTCCATCATGTTTTTTTTCTTCTGACATCCTAATGGTAAGTTTTGTTCCAGCGGGCTGAACAATTTGTAAACAGGAAACACCTGTAACATTTTTTCCAAAATCAAAAATCCATTTTCCCGAAGGATCCTGCCACATTTTCAAGGCCTTTAATTTCTTAAAAGTACGTATAGGATTAATCATTTGCGGCACCAAAATTGGCGGTACTCCATTTTTTGCATAAAGAGCTTTTTCCCATCTATTGTCATCAAAGCCGGAAAGATTCCATCCTGAAATTTCATTGCGGGCATCATATCTCTCCCCCAGATACAAATTGGACATAATAATGGGTCCTTCTTTCCATTTCCATGTTTCATCACTTCCTATTTCTGTTCTTGAACCGTCACTATACCTAAGAACCAGATGAAGTCTGAACATAGGAGAACCATAACACTCAACACCGCCTTTCCATCCCTTGTCCTGAGAGAACCAGCCATTTCCCAGCATTACACCAATACAGTTATCTTTTTTCAACATATCTGTTACATCAAATGTACTATACAGAGCATAACTATCGTAGTTTGTTTCTGCCGGATCCAAAAAACGTGTCGGATCTGCCTTCTTCCCGTTTAGATAAAGTTCTCCTGCACCAAGACCACAGAAATAAACAATCGCACCTGACAAGGTGACGCCTTTCTTTAGCTGAAATTCTTTTCTAAAATAGGGCAAGGCACGATCTTTTTTATATGGATAAGTCATCCATTTTCCTTTCCATGACTGTTCTTTTAGTATTCCAATTGAGAAAAAAGCCGGATGGCTCCAATTACTTATATTTCCATGATCATCCCAAATTCTGACCCGCCAAAAATATCTGGTGGTTTCTGCAAAATCAACTTCATATGGCTTTATATCAAATTGTTTATCAGAAATTTGTTTACATGATTTCCATATATCAGCTTTTCCATTTTTTAGTGTTTTTTCAGAAGAAGCTATTTCTACTTCCCATGCAGACTGAGAAACGCCCTGTTCTGTAGTTTTTATCTTCCAGCTCAGTTCCGGAAAAATGATTCCTTCCGGATTAACAAACCTACAACATCGTAAATCCGTCAAATATGTTTTCTTTCCAGTTTGTCCAAAACCGGTTACAGCAATTAGTAGTAAAATAAGTAAAAAATAAAATTTTTTATATGTATTCATCATCTAAACTATTTAAAATAAACAATATTCCTTATCAATATCCTTACTGTTAAAATCAGACATAAACTCTTTACCCTTACATCTTCGAATTTTATACAATTTTATTAGTCTGATTTTAGATATCTGAAACTTTTATTACTCTGAATACACAAAATTAAAACGTCCTCCCGGGGCAGTATCTCCGTTTACATAGAAATCCATTATATCCCCGTTCTCCTGCATATTATCATTCCATTTAAATTCAAAATTCAGCGCCTTACCGCAAAGATTTAACACCTTCCTCGAAATTTCTATTTCGAGTTTATTCCCATTCACAGCAAATTTAGATTCTGACACCTGTTCCCATTCCCAGCGGTCACCAACATTCTTTTCCACAACAACATTTTTCCTTTTGGAATTTACACGATTAACGATAAAATCATAGCCATTCCAGCCAGTATTTTTATCCCGGTCTATATCAATAAAAAGCATCATCCAGTTACGGTCGGTTTTAGGAGTAAGCTTTTCAGCTGTTTCAACGTAAAAATAAACTTTCTCAGAATCACGCGCCACTTTAGCCCCAACTATATCATTTCTTCCGGTATTATTTTTATAATATGTATTACCGCTTCCCCGGCAATCACGATGGAAAACATTCCCTTTGTAGTGTTTGTAATAAGGAAGAACATCTGCCCATTCTCCATCTTTCCCTATCATTATAGACTTGGGTAATGAAACTTTTTCAGGGGCACTCATTCCCTTAAACTTTCTCACCTGATCAATCAGCTGAAGATAATAAACATCTCCCTTATCTCCCCATCCTTTATTTGGCTCTATATCCCTACTGTGTTCCCAGTCAAATTCATCAACAAAAGAAAAAGGATCCCCTGTCCAGTGATCTTTAGGCAACCATTGCCCTGCGGTATATTCGTTCCATCCGGTAATAAAGACCAATTCCGGATCAAGCTCAAATGCCCGATCCCACTGCTCCTGAAAATTCCATCCATAAAAATAACCATCAATACGTGGATCAAAACCATTACGTTTTGTATAACTCCTTCCGTATGATCCTGGCAAATTAAATGCACTACAATGACCTTTTGTTTCAGGGGATGCATTCTGTGAAACACCGACAGGAACTTCTTCATATTTGCCGTTACCTTCTTTCACATAACCATGTTGTGGATAATCCTCAAGCCATCCCCACTGGTCGTTCCGGCTTGGACCATTTACATAGTCAGGTTGTCCCGGACGAAAGGTAAAAAAACCGGAAATTTCCCTGTCTTCTTTAGAATCAGTAAGATTATCAGGATAAGCCATAATACATGGTTTCCCTTTCCAGTAAAACCAAAGATTTTTATATCTACCCGGCTTATACACATCACGATAAAGCTGTCGAAGCGAGACCAATGAATTAGAAACTGCGCCAAAAGGCAACATATATGCAATATGAGGAACCTTAACGCCATCTTTCTGTGCCTGAGTCCATACTCTAAACATTGTTTCATACGAATCTTTCCATGTGAGACTCCCATTGGTACAGTCAAAAAATACAGCATCAACACCTGCATCAGCCAACATTTCGGCATGTTTACGTAGAACCCATGGATCTGTGGTCTTATAGTAACCTAACAACGGTTGTTCCCAATAGCATACCCTATTTTTATCTCCCCATGCAGGATGATAATAATCTTTCATAGCTTCTGGATATTTGCGAATAATATCAGTAATATTTCTTACATGAGAAGTTGTGTCTTTCCCCTGATGCCATGTCCAATAAAACATAGCTACAAATTTGTCTTTCTTTTTATTACCTGTCTGATTATATTCCCTGACTTTCCGTCCCAGGGCATCAGTTGCAGCCCATTGATCACTATTAACCGACTGAGCAAAATCACACATAGGGAAAAGGCTTATTAATAATGCCATCCATACTAATTTTATCGATGTTTTTTTTATCATAATCACTTTATTTTTAGTTGATATAGTATTTATTATTTCTATATAAAAATTGAAACAAATATCCCACTAACCTGTTTTCTTTATCAACACTTCCAATAGTTTTGTTATATAAAAATACATGACCTGCCTTATTATAGGTTAAATAAACCAAAACCTATTTTTGATATAAATAATTATAACTATTAAATGATTGTATTATTGTAATTTATATGATTTTCAAAAAAACTATTTAATTACGCCATCATAAAGTACTTCAGACCAATCATTTATACCAATAATCGATTTATACTGATCAAAAACTTCATCCTCATTATCAGTTCCTGCAGCCTGATAAACATACCAGACAGGTTTCTTTCCACCCGGATCGGTCGCATCATCAGGGTAACGGCGCAAACCAATACGCAATCCAAATTCGGACCTGTTGTCAATCCAATTATGCCACTGTATAGCATCTATTGCATCTAGTAATTCAAACTTTTTCCATGTATAAGCAAATCCGGCAGCCTGATCATTTAAATCCGTATCGCTGTATGTTCTGAATATATATTTTATTATTTATTCCAGATACATCGGTAATTAAACCTCCGGTTGGGAGCTGTATCACCGTTTATACAAAATGAAATAGGATCTTCCAATTTGCCGGCATTATCACTCCATTTAAAATCAAAAACAAATTGATTACCAGACAAACCCAGCAATTCCCTAGAAACTTCTATTTCAATTTCGTTTTCTGCATAACAATATTTAAGATCAACCACCTTTTTCCACGGATTTTTAGTATTAGTGCTGTCATAACACATAAGTGTTGTGGTATTTTCATCATTAACTTTTTTGTTGATCATATAATCATACCCATACCATCCTGTATCGGAATTTTTATCTGCATCTATCATAAGCAACATCCAGTGATTACCATCAAAAACAGTCAGAGATTTATCGGTTTGGGCATAAAAAGCAATATTCTTTTTATCAACAGCAACTTTGCAAGTAATTATATCGTTTCTACCAGAATTATTAGTATAAACAAGGCCTGCATATCCTTTGGCATTTCTGTGAAAAACATCTCCTTTTGTATCTCTGTATTCCGTTTTAATTTTATTCCAATCTTTAAATTTTCCGTCAATTTTAACTGAGACAAATCCTTCAAGTTCAGGGATTGGTCTTATTCCTTTATACTTACGGATATTTTGTGCCATTTGCATATAAAAATTATCGGTATATCCGCCCTTCATTGGACTAACCGTGCGGTTAAATTCAGAATTGTACTGATCCACAAAGAAGAAAGAATTATCCCTTCCCAGCCATGGGGTTGTCTTGCATCCCTTGGGCTGGTATTTACCGGCAGTCCATTCGTTCCAGTCATTGATATACAGGAACTGTGGGTTAGCTGCAATCGCTTCATCCCATCGCTCTTGAAAATAGATACCATAACCTGTAGGATCTTTTACCATTTTACCTAACCAGGGGACATATGCTGAATCAGGCATATCATATTTATTTAATTTAGGTTCAGCGTATTTACGTGACCATGATTTGCCAACACCCATATTTACTTTAGTCATTGTAACAGGATGCTGTGCCGGTGTAACTGCAGCTTCTTCCAGTTTTCCTTCATGTTTGGAAAGTAACTCTTCTGGTTTTAATGCTTTAACATCTGAATCTGCCATACTGTAACCAAAACTCCAGTTATCTTCGGTTCCCACAAAACGTTTTCCTGCCCATTTATAATATCCCCACCACATAGTTCTCTTTGTAAAAAACGTCTTTACTTCTGCAGTATAGTCTTTATAATATTTTTCGGTATAATCAGGATTTCCATAATGAGAATTAGATGAATTTACTAAAGCATCTTTATCAAAATAAGGATTAGGATTTTTGACTTTCCCTCCATTAGCATCTACAGAGGGATTCCCGTTATATAATAACAAAGGTTTCCCGTCCCAGTAAAACCACAAATCTTTATATTTGGATTTTTTATATATTCTATCATATAAATTCTGAACTACTGTAATTACGGGACCGTTAAAAGCCCAAAAACAAAATTTTGGAACTTTGTTACCTTCTGCCTTCATTTTTTCCATTGTGCTAAAAGTAACTTCCCATTCATCCCAGTAGCGAACTGCATTAGTTACATCCATGACCAGAACATCAACGCCTGCATCTGACAACATAGACATATCTTTTCTTATAACATATTCATCCTGACTAAGAAAATAACCATTCTCAGGTTCGCCCCAATGATAGCTTCCACGTGTCCATAAAGGATTATTTGCTTCAAACCTCGCATTAGGATCTTTATTCAAAATTTTTGTTACATCAGAGAATGGACCCTTAACTCCTGTATGTGCATTCTGGGAATGCCATGTAATATAAAAGATACCTACTATACGACGTTGATCTTTTTTAACAGGGCCTGTTTCCTTATAGTCAGGCATAATTCGACCTAATGCATCATTTGCCACCCATGTATCAGGATAAATGTCACGATAGTATTTTTCACCGAAAGCATTTGATGATTTTTGCACGTCAGAAGTCTCATTATTCTCTTTCTGTGAAGTACAGCTACAAAAAAACAGAGAAATAATAATAGCTCCCTGTAAAATTCCGATTTGTAAAAATTTACTAGTTTTTTTCATAATTTATTGGTTAAATTTAGTTTCCCTAGTAGTTGGTTACCAGCTAGTAGCTCTTTCCTTAACCCCACCATTTCTAAATGGCAGGGTTATTCCTTTTGCTTATAGGTCTTTTAATTTATTCCGGAAATAGTCACCGGTCCAATCAATCCTGAAGATTGTAAAGAACTGTTAGCATTATATGGATTTACAGGACACCATGTTTTCCTCTGGCTTTCAGGTAAATTCTGATCTCCTATCAACCGGTTCACCCATGTGTTCACAACACTAATCTTTAGTTTATTGTTCCCATTTTTTATCATCTTAGTAATATTCAACCGGTAAGGCGGAGTCCATACTCCTCCTGCATATTTCCCGTTAACCCAAATCTTAGCCATAACCTTAACACTTCCCAAATTCAGCATTATCTGTTCTTTTTTTGTGGAAATATCCAATTTAAAATCAATGTTATAATCAGCTGTACCCGAATAATATTTTATCTGTTCATCAGAAGATGTGCACCAGTCAATAAGGGTATCTAAAATAATCGGTTCTTTCGGACCACGCTGCGCAGAATCGAATTGTACCTTCCACGGACCTTCTAACTGCACTATTTCCTTTCCTTTTGGATAATTAGTTTCCAAGCCTTTAAGAACAGCTGGCCCTGCATGTTTTCTAAAAACTACAAAAGCACTCTCATACGAGGCCAACTCCATCGGAACGGCTGTAGTCTTTTCCTTTTGTTCATAAACAGGTAAAATTCTCATATCCCCTGTAGTGGCATCCCATAATTCAGGCTGCTTTTTTGATATACGAAATTCAGGTGTTATAATTTGTTTTTTATTCGTCTGGTTAGAAACAAAATAAATCTCTGCATTTTTCATCGTACGGTGACCAAAATGTATATTATTATTTTCAGGTAATTTACAATCAGGTACGCAATTAATTTCCGCAAAAGCTTCTTTCATTGTCATTCCTTCCATTATCATCCCTTTACCGAATTTACGAGATTTCACCTTAATGCCATCAACATCTCCCCATAAGTCTGCAGCCATTTTTTTAACTTTCTGATCAGCAACAGGCTGATTCTGGAGACTGGGTGAATATTTCGGTGCAGGGCCAAGTACCACTGCGCCGTCTTCTACCAGTTGCTTAATTTTTGCCAACAATTCAGGACGCATAGTTTCCTGTTTTGGCAAAACAAGGATCCTGTACTGCGTTCCATGAGGTAATATTAGCAGTCCGTTTTCTACAGTCATATATTTCTCAATTACTTCCGCATTCATATAGTCAAACTGATAACCTACAGGAAGTACAGGATCTGTAACACCTGTCATTTTAGGAGTATCTTCACCTATAAAATAGGCAGCATCTGCCACATTAAGACCCTGCTGAAGCATAAAATTAACTCGTTTCAGGTAAGCCGTATAAACATCCAACTGTGAGAACCATGTGTTTTTTCTGTTAAACTCATTGCCAAAAGATGCATTCACACCAGGATTTTTATCCTCATATGGCTGCTCTATATAAACATGTAATAAAGTATTATTGATTCCTTCGGCAAAGAAACGATCTCCTCTTTGTTTGAATTTTGCAGGATAACGACTAAAAGCCGGTCCTCCGCATGTATTGGATTCAGCAGAAATCTTCCTCTTTCCATATATATGTCCGCACGAACTTGCAGCACGGTTTTCTATATCTCCAAGACTTCCTTCACTCCAGAATTCTCCTGCAACCTCATCAGATTGTCCTCCGTACATCAGAAATTCACCTGGGAAACCCCAGTGTCCGTAACATTCAAGCCAGGTAGTAAGACCATGTTTATGACTAACATCCCTCAGACCTCCTACATAATCGTAAGCCACTTTATCAGCCACGAGCCTTCTCATATCCCATAAAAAACGATCAGAAGATTTTTCACTGTTAACTACAGCTCCTTCGTAAACAGGAAGGTAAGGTACAGGATCATATCCATATCTCTGTTTAAATAAATTCAGAAAATTATCAGTAAAATTCTGTCCTCCTGTTTCATAACTATCTTCGACTACAATTTTAAAAGTCTTTCTGTCAGATTCAGGAATACGCTCCAGTACTTTACCAAGAAATGCATTAAAATGGGTCGCTACGTGTTCTTTACTCATCTTATCTATTTCATAACCTGTAGCTTCAGGAGATGCCGGAGCATTCGTTGTGCCCGTAGGTGTCATCCCTGTACGAAGAATCACCCATTTCCCTGCCGGAACATTCCATCTCAGGGTTCCGTCCGAAGACATATTTTTAGTAAGATCAATTACTTTTGAAGCATCAATAATTGTCGATTTGTTTTTGAGTTCCGGTTGTTTTCTCCACATATAGTCTTTCCACATAGGATGAGGAGTCTGAAACATTTTAGCAAGAGTTTTCTCGGGATATCTCTCCACTTTGGGAACTGCTGACAAGGATACTTCCCGCAGACCGCAGCCAGAATTCACTCCTTTAAAAATCAGCCTGAACCATTTTGAAGTGGTTGCCGGGAATGATACTACAACAGGGGCATAAGGTTTAAATCCCACATTCAGACCTGAATTGTACCGGTCTATCTGAAAAACCGAAATGGTTCTGAATTCTCCGTTATCTTCTTTTATCTGCAGAACAGCCTGATTATTTATAGGAGACTTTGCTGACCAAACAGATAAACTTCTTGCTGTAAAAGGTTTTAATACTTTAAAATCAATTGTAAAATCTCCATTGGAAGGAAAAGAAAAGCCTGTTTCCAAATCTCCGTCTGTAAGTTTTGACAGATCTTTTGTCCATAGCGAAGAAGTGATTTTTGCATTTTTATTATTCAGATCCATACCTTCCCCTTCAGGATCAGGATAGGCAATAACACGTACGTCCTGAAAAAGATCAGCAGGCTTTTTTAATTTCTTTTTTAGTTTTAACGGTCCTTTAATTATTTCTTCTGAAGAATTCAGGTATCTCATAGCTTCTTCAGGTTTGACCCACGGCCCCCCAGACTGACTCCATCCCGGAGAATTGAATAGACCTATCTCTATATTTAATTTAGTAGCTGTTTTTAATGCTGTATGAAGTACATCCCACCATTCGTCACTAAACATTTTCACTTTCCCGGCCGGAACATTGTCCTGCCAGACATTCCCGATAAAGGCTCTGTTGATTCCGGCCTTCTTCATTGCTTCAAGATCTTTTATAACTCCTTCCTTAGAAATATTATCTGACATCCAATACCAATATACACCTGTCTGTATAGAATCAGGAGTATTTATAAATCCTTTCACCAGATCAGCCGAACTGACCGATCTGTTTTTCCCGGCACAAGCACACATAAACAATGTTATAAAAAAAAGGATAACTGTTTGTAAAATTCTGTTTTTCATTATATTATGTTTTATACTGATACAATAAATTATTTTTTTCAGCTGTAATTTTCCCGTATCTAATTATCGTTAAATTTTTAATATTTTGTCCTACACAAAGAAAAGATAGAACTATCTTATAAAATAATAAATAAAAAAAAACAATACCATCCTGTGGTGTCTGCTTAATTTTATTTACGGTTTTAGCATAAAAAGCCAAACCAAAAATTAAAAAAATAAAGGTCTTAATAGACTTGTCTTTCTTAGTATTTTTGGCGAAACAAATAGGATTCAGTAATAAATTGTAAGATATAAAATAAAACACACAAAAACCTACTAATCATATTATTAACACTAGCTCAAGAAGCGTTTGCTAATAACTTAATTAGTAATAATACAATTAATGAAAATGAAACCTAATGTTCCGTTGAAATTCATCTTACGAAAGTCCTTAAATATTTTTATGCTATTACAGGAAAAGAAATTAAAACAAAAAAAGGGAAAGTGAATATAAAAATGTATCCCTATCAAATGAAGACGTTTCTTAATAAATAATTATTGAATTAGGCATTTTGTAGATATAGGGGAATTACCTAATTTAGGAGAAAATTAATACAAAAATGGAGAACAGATTTAAAAGCCTTACGATTTTTGATTTTCAGAAACGATTTCCTAATGATGACGCATGTTATGAATATTTGTTAGAATTAAAATGGAAAAATGGCTTTGTGTGTCCTCATTGTGG
>JAENXA010000077.1 GCA_016649735.1 Prolixibacteraceae bacterium
ATAGCATGTGAACTTGCTTCCATAAAACAATATTCACATCCTTTATCTACCATTTTTGACATTAGATAATGAATAGTTATGGTATCCGGCGTTGTATGTTCCGTTGGTATTATCTCATCATCGACCATGTCTTTTATTGTTGACAATAATCCCACTTTATATCCCAGTTCCTTAAACAGTGAATATAATAATGTAACAATAGTGGTTTTCCCGTTTGTCCCGGTTACTCCTACTATTTTTAATTTTGAAGATGGATTTCCATAAAAATTAGAGGCTATAATGCCAAGTTTTGAGCCGGTTTCATCCATTCGTATATAAGTAGCATTGCCACAATCCATCCCTGTTTTTTCAGCAATTATTACAGATGCTCCATTTTTTAATGATATAGGAATATACTTATGTCCGTCGGTCTGTGTTCCGTTCACTGCAACAAAAATATCTCCTGTTTTTACTTTTCTGGAATCGGAACAAATGCCGGTTACCATGATATTTTTATCACCCTGAAGTAAATCACAATCCAGTCCTTTCAATATTTCTTTTAACCTTTTCCCCATAGCTGTATATCTTATCTAAAAATTTATGCCCTATTTATTTCTTTTATTTAACTATTTATATTCCTTTAATCCGCAGCAGATAACTTAAAATCATAAGTTTTAGACACTTATCCTTTATCCTTACTAACGGATTTCATTATCCAAGTTCCAGCCTTATTGTTTCTCCTTTTATAATTTTATTTCCTGCAGGCACTGACTGATTAATAACTTTTCCTACACCAATAATATTTACTTTCAAGCCCTCTTTTTCGAGCAAATAAACAGCATCACTTAATCCCATTCCTTTTACGTCCGGAACTTCTCCTGTTACTATTGAACAACCTATTGTCTTTACTCTATTCTGATCGTTTTCCACTTTTAATAATGGCTGGCCAATCCCGTCTGTTTTTATATTGAGTCCTATTTTTTGAGCTGTAAGACGAACTTCACTTCTAAATCCTTTTGCTATATCAGGAATAACTGATACAGAATCTTTGGATGTTTCTCTGTATTGTAACATCGTGGCATATGTTTTCCCTATAATTTTTTTAAAAACAGGTCCGGCTACTGATGCGCCGTAATATGAACCTTGAGGTCCAACAATCACTACTATAGCCGAATATTTAGGATTATCTGCAGGGAAATATCCTACAAATGAAGCCTGATATTTTTTATGACCTCCGCTGGTATAACCTTTATTCTGATAGGCTATCTGGGCTGTCCCTGTTTTACCTGCTATAGGGAAATATGGATTTGTTAAAAATCTTCCGGTTCCTTCGGTACATACACCCTCAAGCATTGCTTTCGCTTTATTTATTGTAGACTCTGAACATATTGAAGAATTTATTACCTCCGTATCAAAAGATTTTACAAGTGTCCCGTTTTCACGAACTTCACTAATAAATCTGGGTTTTACCATTACCCCGTTGTTAGCAACTGCATTATAAAAGGTTAATGTATGTAAAGGAGTTATCTTGATTTCATATCCAAATGATATCCAGGCAAGAGATGTTCCCCACCAGTCTTTATCGCCTGGATATTTAACATAAGGAACAGCTTCTCCTGCAAATCCAATATTTAATGATTTATTGAAACCAAAATTACATAGTCTGTCTATAAAATCCTTTGGGTGATTTTCATAGCATGATGTTATAACCTTAGCTGCACCAATATTTGAAGAATACTCAAGGATTTTCTTAACACTGATAGCACCATGACCACCATGACCATAATCACTGTCATAAATAGTCTGGTCCTTATAATCCCATTTACCTATTCCTGTATCAAAAATGTCAGAGGTATCAACCAGCCCTTCTTCTATAGCTGCCATAAGTGATGGAAGTTTAAATGTTGAACCTGGTTCTCCGCATCCGGCATGCCCAAGAGAATAATTATATATTTCAGAATAAGTTCCTTCTTTTGTACATCCTAAATTTGCTATAGCCTTTATTTCTCCGGTATTTACTTTCATCAGTATAGCTGTACCCCATTCTGCACTGGATTTTTTCATCTGCTCCATAAGAGCATTTTCAATATAGTTTTGCAGTACTACGTTTATTGTTGTTATTACTTTTTTACCTTCCTCTGGCTCTTTAACAGGAACGTTTACCCATCGCCCGGATAAATTTTTTTTGATGGATTTCCCTTTTTCCCCTACAAGATAACTCTCCATCATGCCTTCTATACCACCATATCCGATTTTTCCGTGATTACCTCCATATATACCTTTGTTTAAAGAGCCTATAGTCCGACTGGCCATATCACCATATGGCATTATACGCTCACTTTCTCCTACTACAATAAGACCTGAACCGAAATACAATCGGCTCATAATATCCAATTTCTTAAATTTGTTTAATTCTCTGTAATCAAGTTTTTTTGAATCAAGAAGGAACCATCTGCTCTGGTTTTTATATGCCTTTAAAAGCCGTACTTTGAAATCTCTTTCTGAGATATTGAAGAAGGCTGAAACTTCTGAAGAAAATTTTTCTGAATATGTTTCAAATACTTTTTTCACCCGTGGAGCAGATAAATCCATTCTTAGCTGATAATATGGAACGGAAGTAGCCAGAATAGACCCATCATCAGCACAAATACTTCCCCGTCTGGCAGGAATAACTGATTCATTATCCTCTAAATTCTTAATGATTGTTTTCCATTTCCCGGTATCAACAGTCTGAACAAGAAATAATTTCCCCAGAATAACTATTCCCAGCAAAACAGCTAAGAAATAGACAAATCCCAAGCGAAAAACGATTTTATTCCTTATTTCCATTTTTTATTCATTTTTTAACCTTCAGCTCTCTTGGAGGCTCCATCGGATCAATCAGATTTAATCCGTTTTCTTTTACTCTTTTCTCTATTTCAGAAGGAGTATTCATCCGCATTAAATCAGATTCCATTAAAATAGATTCTGATTTAAGTTCTTTAATGGAATCCTGAACTACTTCCATTCTACGAATTGTTTTTTCCGAACAATATCGATTACTTATCAAAAGAATACCAAGAAAACAAAGAAAAAAGATAAAAGGTAATTGTTCCGTTATTTCTTTTCCGGCCAGAACTTTGCCTCCAAGAATATTTTTCATCACACTTACATGTGCCTTACAATTTTTGTTCTTTACCTTTTCTGTCATAATTTTTCAGCTATTCTCAGTTTAGCACTTCTGGAACGCGGATTGCGTTCTGTTTCTGTTGCCCCCGGAACAATTACCTTCCGGTTTATAGCTTTAAAAGATGTTTGTATATTACCATAAAAATCTTTTTCCACTTCTCCCTGAAAATTACCCGCTCTTATAAAATTCTTCACCGGACGATCCTCCAGCGAATGATATGTAAGGACCACCAGACGCCCTCCCGGTTTTATCAAATCTGTTGTCTGTAATAAAAATTCTTTTAATACATCCAGCTCTCCGTTAGTTTCTATTCGCAATGCTTGGAATACCCTGGCCAGATATTTTGATTCTATCCTTTTAGGAACACAGGGCTCTACTATTTTTTTTAGTTCATCCGTAGTTTTTATAGAATCTGACTGACGGGCTGTAATTATTTTTTTTACTAATTGTCTGCTATTTTTTATTTCTCCGTATTGTCTGAAAATACTAATCAGTTCCTCTTCGCTGTATTCGTTAACAATTACTGATGCTGTTAATTCTGCCTTCTGATTCATTCTCATATCCAGTTTCCCTGAATAACGAAATGAAAATCCGCGGTCTGCCTCATCAAAATCATGAAACGAGACTCCCAGATCTGCAATTATTCCATCAACCTTGGGTACCTGGTAGTAACGCATAAAATTTTTCAGATATCTGAAATTATGATGAATAAACTGGAAATGTTCATCATCCGGAAGATTGGCAAGAGCATCTTCATCCTGATCAAAAGCAAAGAGACGACCGGCAGTAAGATTCTTAAGAATCTCCCGTGAGTGTCCCCCTCCTCCGAAAGTAACATCAACGTAAGTCCCATTACCCCTGATGTTTAATCCATTGATACTTTCTTCAAGCAAAGCCGGTATATGATATGATTGTTCCATTTATATTGATTGTCCAAAAATTTTCGAAAAATTAGATTTAAAATCACCCATAGAATCCATATAAGTATGATATTCAACTGCATCCCACAAACGAAAACGTGTTCCCTGACCGGTGAAAATAATTTCTTTTGAAACATGAACTGATTCAATAAAATTTCGGGGAATACTCATACGGCAACTTCCAGGAATATCTATAATTTTAAACCGTTGATAAATTAAATCAAGCATACGGGTATGTTCCATATTATTAAAATTTAATTTTTCTTTTAGAACTGATAATCGTTTGTTCCATTCTTCAACGGGATAAATGTTAAGACATATCTCGTAAGGGTCAAGTTCAACAGCCAGACAGCCACCGGGAATACTGCCACCCATTTCTTTCCTGAAACAGACAGGTAATACAACCCTGCCCTTTTCATCTAATGTCGCTTTTATTATTCCTGTAAAATCCATCTTAACATTTACTTTATTAATTCTTTACGATCTAAAATGACATTAAAAATGTCATTTTATCCTAAAATACCATTTTCTATTTTACATATGATAAAGTAAAAATAGATATTTTTTTATATAAATTCCACTTTAAGTCATTTTAAGTCACTTCTCTCCACCATATTTTTTCATACCACTTGTTTATTAACTGTTTATATCTTGTTAATTTCAATTAATAAGATATATTACAATGTTGATATAAAGACTATTACTAAACTACAACAAAGCTATAAACAACTGTTAATAATTACCTGAAATCTGCAAGAAATTATCCGTTACGCATCCAAATAACTTCAAATCAGTGATTATACTTTTAATACTCAATCACTATAGCTGGCACTATGATTTAATCGGCTTACTTTCTTATTTGTTTTTATATGAATGCTTATTACAAATTTCTTTGCGGAATTCAGAACGTAATTTTTTAAATTTTAGAAAAATTTTCAATTTTCATTATTTTATCAACAATGGTGAACTCTTTTTTCTTTTCTTTACTGTAAAATTGTAAACTTAGATTAATACAACTATCTATATTTTAATCAATGACCGACAAAATTCAAAAAATTAACATAAAAGAACTTTTTATGGAAAAGAATCCCGGCTTTGCCAAAATGATACCGGGATTTATTTACCGATTTATAAGTAAAGTTCTTCGTCTGAAAGAGATCAACGAAATAATTGAGAAATACGGACAGAAGAGGGGAATGGAATTTGTTAAAAACGTAATTGATTATTTTAACGTCTCTCAAAAAACCTTTGGACTGGAAAATATCCCCAAAAACGGAAGATTTATCTTCGCATCAAATCATCCTATAGGAGGATTAGATGCTTTGCTTCTTATGGAAAACGTGTACAAAGAAAAAGGAGATTTTCGCTTTATTGTAAACGATGTTCTAATGAAAATTCCACAACTAAAAGATCTTTTCCTGCCAATAAATAAATACGGAAAAAACAACAAAAAATATGCTCAACTTCTTGAAAAACAATATAAGTCAGATTTACAAATATTGATTTTCCCGTCAGGTCTGGCATCACGAAAAATTAAAGGAAAAGTAAAGGACACTTCATGGAGACCACATTTTATTAAAAAAGCCATTCAGTATCAAAGAAATATAATTCCCGTACATATCAGCGGAAGAAACAGTAATCTTTTTTATTCACTGGCTCATATTAGAAAATTTATTCACCTTAAATCTAATATAGAATCTTTTCTGCTTCCAAATGAATCTTTTAGACAAAGGAACAAAGAGCTGACTCTTTCATTCGGAAAACCTATACCCTACAAAACTTTTACTAAGGAAAAATCGCTGAAAGAATGGGCAAAAATAGTAAAGGAAATCTCTTATAATCTTCCTTTATCCTAAAAAAGCGTTAATAAACAGAATAAAAAAAGATGAATTATTTTACAGATAATTTTTATAGCTTTGTCTTTTAAAATATCAATCTGACAAAAAGATGAAAAAGATAGGTGATCCAATCCCCAAGGAAATTATTATGGCAGAATTAACTCCTGATAAATTACTTAGGAAAACTAATAAAGGGAATAATGAAATTTATATTATAACTTACCATGATTCCCCTAATACGATGAAGGAAATAGGGCGTCTCCGGGAAATCACTTTCCGTGGCGCAGGCGGTGGTACAGGTAAAGATTATGATATTGATCATTATGATACCAGTGACAATTGCTACAGACAACTCATCGTTTGGAATCCTGATGCAGAAGAAATATTAGGCGGTTACCGATACATTTTATGCACAAATCTTCCTGAGGATGAAAACGGCAATCTTCCTCTTGCTACAGCCAGATTATTTGATTTTTCCGATAAATTCAAAAAAAACTATCTCACTTATTCAATCGAGCTGGGAAGGTCTTTCGTTATCCCTCAGTATCAGTCAAGTAAAGCCGGATCTAAAGCATTGTTCGCTCTGGATAATTTATGGGACGGATTAGGAGCTCTTACAGTGGTCCATCCTGAAATTAAATATTTCTTTGGGAAAATTACAATGTACACCAGTTTTAATATTGAAGCAAGAAATTTAATTCTGTATTTTTTCAAAAAATATTTTAGCGATAAGGATAATCTGGTAATTCCCAAAACTCCACTAAATATGAATCTTGATGAAAAGTTCATGGAAAAGATCTTTTGTGGGAACACCTATAAGGAGAATTATCGTATTCTTACACAGAATATTAGAAAACACGGAGAAAATATTCCTCCTCTGGTTAATGCATACATGAATTTAAGTCCTTCGATGAAGACTTTTGGTACGGTAATAAACAATTTCTTTGGCGCAGTAGAAGAAACAGGAATTATTGTGACAATAAAAGATATATATGATGCCAAGAAAGGAAGACATATAGAAACTTATTTAAAAAACAGAATCTTCTCTGCAAAAGATTCTTCAAAAACAAAATAGGTTCTTTTTACTTTTGCGGTAAATCACATAGGAATCAGATAGTTATTCTTCCTTACTTAAAAATAAAGAAAGTTTAATTGTCTTTTTTCATTTTATGATTTTTGGGAATAATCTAAATTAAACAGAGAATATTTTAGATATATAAATATAAAATTTCAGATATATGATTACTGTTATTATTTGTTTCATCGCTCTGTTTCTGGGATATATGTTTTATTCCCGGTTTGTAGAACGATATGCCGACATGAATCCTGATAATAAAACTCCCGCTTATACAATGAATGACGGAGTGGATTATTTACCTATGC
>JAENXA010000157.1 GCA_016649735.1 Prolixibacteraceae bacterium
AACCGGAAGACGAAATAACAATTAACATATGGGGAGCCAGTCAGCAAACATATGCACTCACAGTTAATAAAAACGGGAATATTAACATCCCCGACATTGGTCCTGTAAGAGTTTCAGGAATAAAATTTTCAAAAGTTTCAGAGACAATCAAAAAAAGATTAACCTCCATTTATAACGGAATGCTGGGAGAAAAGCCCAACACCTTCGCCGAAGTTAACATAAGTGGAGCCAGTCCTATTCAGGTAAATATAATAGGAGAAGCCTTTGCCCCCGGAACATATACAATTCCTGCCACTGCTTCAGCATTTAATGCTCTTTATTTATCAGGAGGGCCAAATATTAATGGTTCATTCCGTAATATTCGTATTCTTAGAGATAATAAATTATATAAGACAATTGACGTATATGATTATCTTATAAATGGTAAAACCTCAGAAAACATTTCTTTAAGGAATCAGGATATTATATATATTCCGGCCTACATAAAACGAGTAGAGACAATGGGCGCCTTTAAACGGAATAAAATTTTTGAAATGAAATCTGATGAAGACTTTAATCAGTTAATAAAATTTGCCGGAGGCTTTAAACCCAACGCATCCATTGACGGGATAATGATTACAAGAATTCAGGACGACCAATACAATCTTATAGACCTTAAAAAATCTCAGTTTTCTTCTTTTCAGATGAAAAACGGAGATATCGTTTATTCGAAATCCTCACTCAACAGATTTAAAAACAGACTTACAATAACAGGAGCAATACTTCGTCCCGGGACATATGGACTTACAGAAGGCATGAAACTATCGGAGCTTATAACAAAGGCAGGAGGCGTTCTCCCCGAATATTTCCAGCACAGGGGCTTGATTATTCGCCTTGACGATCAATATTTTCCAACTACTATTCCCTTTGATATAAATGAGATTATTGACGGGAAAAAAGATATTCCCCTGCACAAAGAGGACAGAGTAATTATTAAGGACATCTTTAATATAGGTGAAGAAAAGACAGTTCAGATCAACGGTGAAGTTATGAACCCCGGAGAATATACATTTAACAGGAATCTCTCTATTGAAGATCTGATATTCAAAGCAGGCGGTTTAAAAGAGGCGGCAAGCAATTCACACATAGAAATCGCCCGCAGAAACAGCTATGCAAGTGCCGATTCTGTAATCAACAAGATAGCTTCAATTTACAGAATTGAAATAAACCGGGATCTAAAAATAAAAGACAAAGACAAAAAATTTATCCTGCTTCCGTTCGATCAGGTTTATGTAAGACGCGCACCCTCATATCAATCACAACAAAATGTTACCATCACCGGAGAAGTTAAATACCCGGGAATATACAGCATAAGCAGCAAGGATGAGAAAATCTCCGACCTGATTATACGTGCAGGAGGATTATTGCCATCAGCTTTCATTGAAGGAGCTACTCTTGAAAGGGATATCAAGTCACAAGATAAATATAAACAGCAATTAAAATCCATCCAAAATATTGAAGATAATGACTCTACAATTGATATTGATATTGAAACCAATCCTAAACTTGAATTACGATTGTCTGAAATTATGAAACATCCCGGCACTTCATATGATTATTTTTTAAGGGAAGGCGATAGTCTCACTGTACCACAAAAATCAGATGAAATATGGGTAAACGGAGAAGTACTTAATCCAATGGGGCTTGCCTGGGAAGACGGACGCGGAGTTAGATATTATATAAAAAATTCAGGAGGGTTAAGTATGAACGCCAAAAAAGGGAAAATATACGTGGTCTACGGTAACGGGGTAAGTAAAGCCACATCATCCAGAATCTTCTGGAAAAAATATCCGGAAATAAAACCGGGATGTCAGATTATAGTACCTAAAAAACCCGAAAGAACAGGAGATAACACAACCAAATACTTATCCATAGCCTCAACATTTGCATCACTTGCAGTTGCCTTAGCCGCAGTACTTCGTTAATTAATTAAGTGATTCAGAAAAAGTTTAATTTAACTGTTATAATACCAATCTATGAACGAAGAACAACAAAGAGAAGAACTTACACAGGAAGAACAGGAAATTGATATCATAGAACTATTACATAAAATATGGGACAGCAGAAAAACAGTTATAAAAACGGCTGTTATTTTTATAATAATTGGATTAATTATTGCCATAACAAGTCCCAAAGAATACACAGCTACCACCATAGTAGTTCCACAAATAGAAGACGGGAGTACAATGAAAGGAGGATTATCCGGTCTTGCCTCAATGGCAGGGATAAGCCTTGGCTCCGCAACAGGAGGAGCAACTCTATCACCATCTTTATATCCTCAGATTGTTTCAAGTATCCCATTCCAGTTAGAATTAATGAACACAAAACTAACCTATGAAGAAATTGATCATCCTGTGTCCCTTATGGAATTTTATAAAAACGATGATGGTGGATTTTCTTTAACCGGAACAATCCTAAAATACACTTTGGGATTACCCGGAGTAATTGTAAACGCAATCAGAGGAAAAGAAAATGATCAGGGGAAAACATATAATAACAACAATAATCCAATCCAACTTAATAAAGATCAGGAAGATCTGCAAAAAATACTAAAAAATATAATATCCATAGAAGTAAATGATAAAGACGGATACATTACAATTTCATGCAAACAACCCGAAGCACTTCCTTCTGCACAACTAACACGTCATTGCAAAGACTTACTGCAAAAATACGCAACAGGCTTCAGAATACAAAAAGCTCAAATCAATCTTGATTTTATACAAAAAAGATATAACGAATTAAAAAAAGAATACGAAACAGTTCAAACCGAGCTTGCCACATTCCGTGACAGAAATCAAAATGTATCTACAGCCCTTGCTCAAACAGAACTTGAAAGAATAAACAACAAATACCAGCTGGCCTACAATATATATTCAACTATGTCAGAACAGCTTGAGCAAGCACGTATTCAGGTAAAAAAAGACACACCTGTATTCACAACAATCCAACCCGCCTCAGTTCCGGCAGAAAGATCAAAACCCAAAAGATCAATAATCCTTTTTATATGGACATTTCTTGGAATAATTGCAGGATGCAGCATAGTTTTTGGTCGTGACTATATGCTCACATTCAAAAAAGAGTGGCACAAAAAAAGCATTAACAAACAAATTAGTAGTAATACATAAATTCCTTACGGATTTTAGGCAATACTACTAATTCTTTCAATTTGCATGTTATTAATTAAGTACTTATATTTGTACTTAATTAATAAAGAAAAAATGATAGCAACAAATTTTACAGAATTCAGAACCAAATTGAAGAAATACCTTGATAGTGTTGAAGATAATAATGAAACATTGATAATAAAAAGGAAGACAGGGAATGGAACTGTTATGATTTCATTATCAGAATATAATTCAATAATGGAGACTCTTCATCTATTGAGTTCAAAATCCAATGCTGACAGATTATACGAATCTATAAACCAACTCAAAGAGAAAAAAGGATTTGAAAAAGACTTAATAGAGGATAAATGAAGATTATATTTTCAGAAAATTCGTGGGAAGACTATACTTCATGGTTGAAAGAAGACAAGAAGATGTTAAAACGAATTAATGAATTGATAAAAGAAATACAGCGTAACCCATATGAAGGAAAAGGGAAGCCGGAACCGCTAAAATATGATTTGGCAGGATATTGGTCACGTCGAATAAATCTGGAACACAGATTGGTATATCAAATAAGGGAAAACACGATATTAATAGTCAGTTGCCGGTATCATTATGATATATAAGACACTGTTTCACAAAGTGTGTAAATAGAAAAAATATCAACTTACACACTTTATAAGATGGTTCCTATTATTTACTATCTATGCTTCTTTCTCGTAATAAACTTTATAAAATTTCCCCTTGTCATCAGAGCCCTGCTCTATCATATTGCGATTGCCATGGACATAAATATGAAAATTTTTATCCAGCTTTATTATACTTTTAAACGAACGCGCATTTTTTTTAACAGCATTATCAGAAATTGGAACGTCCTCAATAAGTTAAACAAGTGCTTAATGTATTAAAAACAAAAAAAAACGGATCAATATAAAAAATTGACTTTTTATAGTTTTTACCGTAAATTAAAAACATAAACCTTAAAAACTATTATTATGTCAATTGGAATATCTTTACACATTGGACTTAATGAAGTAGACAGTAATCATTATGACGGATGGAATGGCAAATTAGACGCCTGTGAAAATGATGCCAGAGATATGGAACGGATTGCCAAATCAC
>JAENXA010000211.1 GCA_016649735.1 Prolixibacteraceae bacterium
ACTCCTCTTACTCTGGGTCAGGAATTTTCAGGTTATGTATCACAGCTTACCCACGGATTAAAAGCTCTGAAAAACACATTACCTCATTTAAGCGAACTTGCTCTTGGAGGTACTGCTGTTGGAACAGGAATGAATACCCCTAAAGGATATGATGTTGAGGTAGCAAAAGATATTGCAGAACTTACAGGTCTTCCTTTTATTACAGCTAAAAACAAATACGAATCTCTTGCCGGTCATGACGCGATTGTTGAATCTCACGGAGCACTAAAACAAATAGCTGTCAGTCTGATGAAAATTGCCAATGATATCCGTCTTATGGCTTCAGGACCACGTTCAGGCATAGGGGAACTTATAATTCCTGCCAATGAACCCGGATCATCAATTATGCCCGGTAAAGTAAATCCTACACAGGTAGAAGCAATGACAATGGTTTGTGCTCAGGTTATGGGAAATGATACAACCATTACTATTGCCGGATCAAACGGACAATTCGAACTGAATGTTTTTAAACCTGTAATGATTAATGCTTTCCTGCAATCTGCAACGCTTCTGGGAGATACATGTAAATCATTCAACGACCGTTTGGCAATAGGTATAAAACCAAATAATGACAGAATCGAGCAGAATCTGAATAATTCACTAATGCTTGTGACTGCCCTAAATACACATATCGGATACGAAAATTCAGCTAAAATTTCCAAAAAAGCTTTTGCTGAAAATACAACTTTAAAAGAAGCTGCAATTTCTCTTGGAATTCTTACTGCCGAACAATTTGACCAATGGGTAGTACCGGCCAAAATGACGGCGTCACTTTAATAAAAAATTTCTGTATTAAGAAGAACAAAGCTTACAAAAGCTATATAAAGCTAAAAAAATGGATAACGAGTTGTTAATATATAACACACTTAAAAGGAGAAAAGAGATATTCAAACCTATTCACGAAGGAAGAGTAGGAATGTATGTCTGTGGTCCTACTGTCTATGGAAAGGCTCATCTGGGACATGCCCGTTCCGCTATTACTTTTGATACGCTTTTTCGTTATCTGAAATATCTGGGATATAAAGTACGCTATGTCAGAAACATAACAGATGTAGGTCATCTTGTAAACGATGCTGACGACGGAGAAGATAAAATAGCAAAAAAGGCTCGTACTGAGAAACTGGAACCTATGGAAATTGTTCAAGAATACACCGATTATTATCATCGATGCCTTGAAGAAATGAATGTTCTGCCACCCGGTATAGAGCCAAGAGCTACAGGACATATAATAGAACAGATTCAGACAGTTCAGAAAATACTGGATTCAGGTTACGGATATATCAGCAACGGATCGGTTTATTTCGACGTTAAAAAATATGCAGGTGATCATAACTACGGCGAGCTTTCAGGAAGGAAAATTGAGGATCTGCTCAGCAACACAAGAGAACTTGACGGACAGCAGGAAAAACATTCTCCGCTGGACTTTGCAATATGGAAAAAAGCATCTCCGGAACATATAATGCACTGGCCTTCTCCTTGGAGTGAAGGCTTTCCGGGATGGCATTTGGAATGTACAACCATGAGTTGTAAATATCTGAGTGAAAACTTTGATATTCACGGAGGCGGCATGGATCTTATTTTCCCTCATCATGAAGCTGAAATTGCACAATCTGTAGCAGCATTCGGTCACCAGTCGGTAAATTATTGGATGCATAATAACATGATAACCCTAAATGGTCAAAAAATGGGAAAATCACTGGGAAATGCTATTGCTCTGGATGAATTTTTCTCAGGGAATCATTCATTGCTCGAAAAAGCTTATTCTCCTATGACCATTCGTTATTTCATGCTTACAGCACATTACAGAAGCACTCTTGATTTTTCTAATCAGGCATTGCAAGCTGCAGAAAAAGGTCTTGATCGTCTGTTAAAAGCATTTAAAACGCTGAATAAATTAAAGAGTTCTTCGTCTTCCGGTTCTGCCATTGATGTTAAAAAGCTAAAATCCAAATGTTTTGATGCAATGAATGATGATATGAATACTCCTATTGCCTTATCTCATTTATTTGAAGGAGTTAAAATTATTAATTCCATTGCCGATAACAAAGAAACAATATCAGCCAATGATCTTGAAGAAATGAAATCTTTATTTTCAACCTTTATTTTCGACTTGTTTGGTCTAAAAATTCAGGAAGAAAACAAAACTGATATAAAACCTTACGAGGATGCCGTTAATCTGTTACTGCAACTTCGTTTAGAAGCAAAGCAGAACAAAAACTGGGCAACTTCAGATAAAATCAGGGATGAACTGACTAAAGCAGGATTTGATATTAAAGATAATTCTGACGGTTTTTCATGGGAACTTAAAAAATAATAAAAAAATGACTGTTTCCCGTTTTGGAGTTTCACTGGAAAAAGAATTACTGGACGCATTGGATAATTATGCTAAAGATAATTCTTTTTCTAATCGCTCTCAGGCAATTAGATTCCTTATTGAAAAAAACCTTGTGGAGGTAAAATGGATGTGCGATAACATAGTAGCAGGTGCCGTTACTTTGGTTTATCCTGAAGACAAAACAGATCTTAGAAACAGATTACAGGAAATACAGACAGAAAATAAAAAATATATTCTGTCCTCTCAAATCTTTTATATGGAAGATAAATGTCTGGAGATAATAGCCGTAAAAGGTCCTTCATTCAAACTTACAAAATTATCAGACAAACTTATCTCTGTAAAAGGGATTCAGCATGGCAAACTTATCATGAGTAAAGTAAAATAAACACTTATAATTTAGTGTTTTATAACGATGTCATAGTTTGTACCTATATCAAATCAATAAAACGAAGTCCAGTATATTAACTCTAAACTAAAAACAATAAAATAATTCACAATTCTTAATTAATTTTACTTTAATAGTGTTACCTTTTGTTCATTTAGTGTTA
>JAENXA010000180.1 GCA_016649735.1 Prolixibacteraceae bacterium
CCGCGCAACTGACAAATTCTGCAAAATAAGTGGATTAGAAGGCATACAGGGATGTCATGACTGTTGTTTAAAGAAAGATATAATGGCCAGTCCACTGGAATTTCTTCCTCTGGCTTATGCTCTTTATAAAAAAGGAAGTGCAGATAAAATTTATGACCGTATGGATAGACTTAAAGAAAATGTGCCTTGTTTTTTTCTATCTCTCACGAATAAAAAAGGAGGATGTTCACAATATGAGAACAGAGGATTAATTTGTCGTTTGTTTGGATTTTCATCAAATACTGACAAAGAAAATAATCCCCGGTTAATTACCTGCAAAAAAATAAAGAACACTGAATGTTTTCGTCATTTAACTCCTGCAATTATGGAAAAATCTCCTGAATTTCAGGATTTTTACATACAGCTTGAAGCAATAGATTATTCTATGGCAGGAGAACAGCTTCAGATTAATGATTCTATACGCAGAGCCATAGAAATAGTTTTAAATTACAAAAATCTGCAGCATCATAAAATTACTGCATAAATTTTTAAAAAAATTCATATCCTAAATTCCAACGATTAGAATCAGAAAACAAATAACCATAATCCGTACTATTTTTCCTCTTTTAAAACGAAATTATAATCACCTGATAATATTTCTATTTTCATCTGATCTCCATCCTTTTTTATTGTCCTGATAAAAGGGAAACTTTGATCTGTCTTATTGTCTTTCCATAGATAAGCATTCCCATTTTTAACAGAAAACTTATCATAATCGAATGTTGGTAATACAACAGTAGCCGTAGTGTTAGCAGGAATATTTACATGATATCTAAAAGTATTTCCATGTTTTTCCCATTCAGAAACTACTTTTCCTGCAATAGTTTCAACCGAAGCATTGACAAAAGAAAGAGAATCGGGAATACGAGGCTGAAGATAAATATGACTATAGGCAATTGATGTATTCCCCTCCATTGGAGACTGAATCCCGGCAAGATATTTAAAAAAATATTCCGTCACAGAACCAAACATTTCATGATTATGAGAAGATCTTGCATGCCAGTCTTCCAGCAATGTAGTTTCTCCCTTTTTCAACCAGTAACCGTAACCCGGAAAAGTTGTCTGATTCACTATTTTATATACCAGTTCATCTTCATTTCCAGTCAACAACACCGGCCACAAACATTTTGTACCTATAATACCTGTACCAAGATGATCCTCTTTCTCATGAATATCATTTACCAGAGTATTAAAAACTTTATCACGGTATCCTTCGGGAATAAGATTTCCTACAAGAGACAATATCTGATAAGTCTGAAACACCTTTTCACTTCCATAGAGGTATGTTTTATCATTAAAGAATTTTTTAATATAAACATCTTTTATAGTATCACTTAAAGCTTTGTAACTATCAGCATCGGAAGTATTACCCAGAATTGCGGCAATTTTAGACATAAGAAGCACATCATAATAATAATAAAAAGTATTCACTACCGAATGGTTCGGTCCGTCTGGTTTTTCACCCGGGGCACACCATTCTCCCAAACAATACCAATAACCTTTAAAATTATCAATAATATAAGGTTCATCAGGATTTTCATCTGTCTTCCCTGTATTATTTAAAAAACCTATATACTTTTTCATTGTAGGATAAGTTTCCTTTAAAACACGCATATCAGAATAATAATGGAACATCCACCATGGAACAAGTATGCATGCACTCCCCCATGCCACACCACCGCCCATACCTCCTACCAATGTAGGGGCAGTATTTGGTATCCATCCATCTTCTGTTTGTGCATCACGCATATCGTTCACCCACTTTGTATAAAAAGATGCCATCTGAAAATCATGAATAGATGCTTCCGCTTCTATCTGTCCATCTCCACAATATGCTCCTTTTTCACGATGAGGACAATCCGTAGGATAACTTACGGTATTTGCCATTTGAGACCATATTCCGCATTCATGAATTCTGTTAATAAGAGTATCTGAAGATTCAAACGTACCATTTCTCTTTAGTGCATTATGAACAACACGTCCTTCTATCTTTACATTTTTCAAATCCTGTTTATCTTTTGTCCTAACTTCTATATACCGAAATCCTGAATAAAAAAACCTAGGCTCGTACATCTCTTCCTCATCACTTTTTAAAGTATAATCACTCCATACTCCTGCATGATAATTTTGTTTGGTACTCAACCTGTCTCCTTTTTTCAAAGGCTGGGAAAAAAGAGAATCGTTAAGCGTCTCCGCACCACATATTCTAATTGTTTGCCCAGCTTTCCCGATAACATGTATACGCCACCATCCCCCAATATTCTGTCCAAGATCGAACAAATAAACTCCGGTTGAATCATGTTGTTCAGAGACAGGTGAAATTGTATCTACCACTTTAACAGGAGGAATCATCTGTGATTTAAGAATTCCTCCCGGATTTTTTGCTGATACTGAATTTTCCCAGTTTTGATCTTTAAATCCCGCTACAGCCCAACCTTCCTGCTCCTTTTGCGCATCATAATTCTCTCCTCCGTAGTAATTATTGAAGGTAATGGGTCCCCATGAGTATTTCCATAATTCATCAGATGATATTACCTCACTGCTTCCGTCTTTATAGCGGAGATAAATTTGCACTATAAAGCAGGGATTTCCCAAGCTTCTGTTACTATTCCATGAAAACCGTCCTTTGGTACGTCTTATATTATATGCACCATTTCCCAACATTACTCCAGCTGCATTTAAACCGTCCCTGAGTTCTTTAGTAACATCATAGGCAGAATACAAAATCGTCTTTCTATAATCAGTTATATTCGGATCCAACACATGATCTCCAACTTTTTTGCCATTAATATAAAATTCATCAATACCGGCAGCACTTATAAAAGCATAGGCCTGTTTTAATCCTTTTTTTACTGTAAATTCTTTCCTGAATATAGGGCTTGCATCAATAATTTCCTCTTTAGTTGTAACCCAGATTGCCTGCCAATCAGATGGTTGAAACAACCCTGTATGAAAAAAAGATACTTTACTCCAAACCCTTTTGTTCTGACTATTCCAAAAGCATACACGCCAGAAATAATCCTGATTGCTTTTCAATGCAATTCCATTATAAGCAATATTTATAGTACTTTCTGAATTTATTTTTTCACTATCCCAGCAATTTCCAATATTTTCCTGAATATTTTCCTTATTGTCGCTAACAATTATCTGATATGCTTTTTGATATACTCCTCTTTGTTCTGAAGTTATTTTCCATGAAAAACGCGGGCTGTAAGTATCTACCCCATGTGGCTGACTTAAATATTCGCATTGCAGGTCTATAACTTTAGTAGTCTGTTTTTGACAGGAAACAGACAAAATTGTCAAAAGACATAAAAATATTTCAGAAAAAAATGATTGTTTCATTATCGTTTTTTGTTTTTGTTGATGCAATTTTATTTTAGAAATCAAATATAATAAAAATAAATCCGGAAATTTTGTCAAATAAAGGAAAAACATCTTAATATAATGCCTTTAACTCCATTATATATTTCTCTATATCTCATATAATTAATAAAAACAATAAAAGTAAAGTCCAATACATTTGAAGATTTCAAAAATCCATGTATTTTTGTTTAAAGTTTAAAAATACATTTGCTATGAATACCATCGAAAAAGTTCAGGATATTA
>JAENXA010000167.1 GCA_016649735.1 Prolixibacteraceae bacterium
CACACTTTCATGAAAGTCCCATTAATCTGGTAGGAGGAATCAGGGAATCATGTAATACATATTTCTGGAATGTATTCAGACTAATAATAGGTAATGCACCTACGGCAGAAGAAGGATATGAAAAATGGAGAAAATATATGTCAAGTTTTGGTCTGGGACATACAATAGGCACAGAACTTTACGGAGAAAGTTCGGGAAATATTCCTTTGTCAACATATTATGATCACTACTTCTTAAGACATCACTGGAATGCGCTCACAATAAGGTCACTTTCTATTGGACAGGGAGAAATCATTCTTACACCTTTTCAGATGGCAAATTCAACTGCCATGATTGCAAACAGGGGTTATTATATTACCCCGCATTTTGTAAAAAGTATTAAAACAAATGACGGAACGATTCGCAAATTAAAATTCCGGAAACATATAACCCCTGTTGATACTAAATATTTTGAACCTGTATATAACGGAATGCAACAAGTTGTTGAGAAAACAAACACACGATATACAGCATATGTTAAAGGAATAAATATCTGTGGAAAAACCGGAACAGTTCAGAATGCTCATGGTTCTGATAATTCAGCATTTATTGCATTTGCACCAAAAGAACATCCTCAAATTGCCGTAGCAGTATATGTTGAATTCGGAATATGGGGTGCAAGATATGCAGCACCAATTGCCAGTCTGATTATTGAAAAATATCTTACCGACACAATACAGGGAGCAAACAGAAAATATCTTGAAAAAAAGATGTTCGATGCAAATTTATTAAGTCCTAACCAACCAAAATGACACAGAGGAACACTATATGGTACAATATAGACTGGCAGACAGTTTTAATCTATCTTATCCTGATATTTTTAGGATGGATAAATATATATGCCGCTGTTTTTAATGATAATCACAAAGAAATTTTTGACATTACCCAGCGTTACGGGAAACAGATTATATGGATAACCGCGGCCCTTTCTCTTGCCACTGTACTGCTGCTTCTTGACAGCAAATTTTATGTGTCTTTTGCTTATATAATTTACGGACTTTCAATTGCCTCACTTATAGGAGTACTTATTTTAGGCACTGAAATTAAAGGCGCAAAATCCTGGTTTCAGATTGGATCCTTTGCTTTTCAGCCAGCTGAATTTGCTAAAGTAGCTACAGCTTTAGCAATTGCTAAATACGCCAGTTCCTATTCATTTAAAATGAAGGAAATAAAAAATATCCTTATTTTAGGTTCTATTATTTTATTTCCCGTTGGTCTTATATTCCTTCAGAACGATACAGGATCAGCTCTTGTATTTTCTGTATTTCTACTTGTATTATACAGAGAAGGATTATCAGAAATTATTTTATTATTTGTATTTTTTGTATCTGCCGTTTTTATACTAACACTGGTTTTAAATATAATTCAGGTAATTTTTATTTTTACAATAGTCTCATTCATTATAGCTTATATAATTTGTCCTAAGCAGATATATACATACCTTAAGGCAGCTACAATGTATCTGATTATATTTTGTATTCTGTGGTTAGGAAACTATCTGCTAAAATTAAACTTCTCCTCCCCTATTGTTCTATTGTTTTCAACTGTTATTTCCTCATTAATTTTTGCCGTTCATTCTTTCATTTACAAACTATATAAAATTCTGATTTTAATAGGAATTTACCTTGCTTTATGCACCTTCTCCGTTTCTTCTGATTATGTATTTAACAATATTCTTGAACCTCATCAACAGGACAGAATTAATGAATTACTGGGTATTAAATATGATCCTCTTGGTGTGGGATATAATGTTAATCAATCAAAAATTGCAATAGGTTCAGGAGGATTCTTTGGAAAGGGGTTTCTAAACGGAACGCAGACAAAATTTGATTTTGTTCCGGAACAAAGTACCGACTTTATATTCTGCACAGTAGGTGAAGAATGGGGATTTGCAGGGACTACCATTGTGCTGATGTTATTTACATGGCTATTATTAAGGTTAATCTATCTGGCAGAAAGGCAGCGATCTATTTTCAGTCGTATATATGGCTATAGCGTGGCTTGTATTCTATTTTTCCATCTAAGTATAAATATTGGTATGACTATTGGTCTTGCGCCTGTAATTGGTATTCCTCTTCCGTTTTTCAGCTACGGAGGATCATCACTGTGGTCGTTTACAATTTTATTGTTTATTTTTATCCGTCTTGATGCCAGTCGTATGGAAAGACTTAGCTATTAACATTCATCTGTAATAAAATAAAGGAAAAATTAAAATAATAATTTTTCCTTTATTTTAAATTAAGACCAATTTTTATAATCTTTTCTTTATTGCTTTTGTTTCTTCTTCGTATCCCGGTTTATTGAGAAGGGCAAACATATTTTTCTTATATGCCTCTACTCCCGGTTGATCAAATGGATTAATACCCAGAGTATATCCACTAAGTCCGCAAGCCTTTTCGAAGAAATAGATCAAATGTCCAATTCCTGATTCATCAAGTTTTGGAATACTAATCTTAATATTAGGAACACCACCATCTACATGAGCTATCATTGTTCCCAGTTCTGCCATCTTATTTACTTCATCAACACGTTTCCCGGCTAAAAAGTTCAGTCCGTCAAGATTTTCATCATCCTTAGGAATTACAACCTTATTATCCGGAGTTTCTACTGAAATAACAGTCTCAAATAATATTCTTTCGCCCTGCTGTATATACTGTCCCATAGAATGGAGATCAGAAGTAAAATCTACACTGGCGGGGAAAAGACCTTTTCCTTCCTTTCCTTCACTCTCTCCGTAAAGTTGTTTCCACCATTCCGAAAAGAAATGAAGTTTAGGATTAAAGTTTACCAAGATTTCAATATGCTTACCATTTTTATATAACTCATTACGAACAGCTGCATACTGTGCAGGAAGATTCTTTTCAAAAGGAACATCCACGCCTGATGCTTTCTCCATTTCCACAGCTCCTTTAATAAGTGCCCTTATATCAAATCCTGCTACAGCAATAGACAATAATCCTACAGGAGTTAGCACTGAATAACGTCCGCCGATATCATCAGAAATAACAAATGTTTTATATCCTTCAGCAGTAGCCAATTTACGCAGAGCTCCACGTTTTTTGTCAGTAATAGCAATAATTCTTGACCTGGATTCTTCCTTGCCGTATTTCTCTTCCATATCCTGTCTCAGCAAACGGAAAGCAATAGAAGGCTCCGTAGTTGTACCTGATTTGGAAATCATAGCCATCGCATATTCTTTATCTTTTAAAAGCTGACGAAGTTCAAACAAATAATCTTCACCAATATTTTGTCCGGCAAAAAGTACAATAGGTTTATGGTTATTCTTTAAATGTAAAAAATTATCCGACAATGCTTCAATTACTGCTTTTGCACCAAGATAAGAACCTCCAATTCCTATAACAATAAAAACATCAATCTTTTTACTATTAAGAAGAGTTGCTGTCTCTTCGTAATCAGAAAGTTCTTTTTCTGAAATAGAAGAAGGAAGATGATTCCATCCTAAAAAATCACATCCTTTTCCGGTACCATTTTCCAGAGCTTCATTATTTTTTTTCATCTGAGAGGCATATTTATTTACTGCCTCTTCTGAAATAAAACCGAATGTTTTTCCGGTATTCAATAAAATGTTTCCCATCTGTATAATTTTAAAATTTATTATAATATTTGTAAGTATCCTTAATTCAGATATTATGTTGTAATTAACAGTCCGAGTCTTTATATTTCTTTAAATGTAATTTTCTTCCTAAATACGACGATTACCCTATCTCAACTTTTCAATCAAATCAGTAATTACTGTTGCAGGATCAATTTTATCGTATAAAATCTCATAAACAGCATCGCATATAGGTAAATCAACTTTATATTTTTCATTAATCTTATGGATACTTTTTGTAGCATAATATCCTTCTGCAATCATACGCATTTCCAACTGGGCAGATGTGATGCTATATCCTTTCCCGATCATTGTTCCAAAAACACGATTTCTTGAAAACTG
>JAENXA010000104.1 GCA_016649735.1 Prolixibacteraceae bacterium
ACAGTTTAATACCTAAATTCCACAAGGAAGTTTCGTAATGAGCATTCAAATAACGATAAATCAGGAAGTAAACCGATTGAAACATAGCAATAGCTATGGTGATTGAGGATTACTTAGTGTAACGACTGATTTGAAGTTAGTTGGATGCGTAATAGATAATTACTTGCGGATTTTAGGTAATACATTATTAAAAAAAAGATTATCGGTAAAATATAATTTCAATACAATGAAAATTATATTAAAATCTATTTGAAAAAGAAAACAAACAAAAAAATAAATAATAATTTAGAAAAAAGGAATATGAAAATCAATCAGTTATTTTTAAAAAGATGGGGAAAATTATTAATTCTTTCCGTCAGTCTTATTGGAATTTCCTCCTGCGGACAAAAACAAAATGGTCGTATGAGAAAATCAAATGAATTTGCGGTAAGAACTTTAAAAACTGCAGATACAAATCTTGAAAACACATATCCTGCTGTTATACGCGGGAAACAGGACATTGAAATTCGTCCGAAAATAGCAGGATTTATCACAAAGCTTTGCGTAGATGAAGGTTCAGTAGTTAAAAAAGGACAAATTCTTTTTAAAATAGATGATGTTCAGTATGCAGAAGCAGTAAATCAGGCAAAAGCAGCAGTGAAAGTAGCAAAAGCCTCAATCGCCACAGCAAATCTTACCTATAACAATAAGATAGAACTTAAAAAAGAAGGAATCATCGGAGACTATGAAATGCAAACAGCAACTAATGCACTTGCAAGTGCCAGCGCTACACTGGCTCAGGCGAATGCAGCACTGGTTATAGCAAATCAGAATCTGGATTATTGCCATATTAAAAGTCCGAGTGACGGAGTGGTAGGATCAATCCCCTATCGTGTGGGAAGTCTTGTAAGCGGTTCAGTTTCTCTGACAATAGTATCAAACATAAAAGAAATGTATGTTTACTTTTCTATGAATGAGAAAGATTTACTTAAAATGACTAAAAAGGCGGGAGATATTGATTCTACAATAAAATCTTTCCCTTCTGTAAAGCTGAGA
Source organism: Prolixibacteraceae bacterium (assembly GCA_016649735.1). Lineage (GTDB taxonomy): Bacteria > Bacteroidota > Bacteroidia > Bacteroidales > Prolixibacteraceae > JAENXA01. The sequence goes on from JAENXA010000104.1 coordinate 1,036, forward strand.
CTGGCCGACGGAACTCTATATTCTGAAGAAGGTAAAATTTCAACAATCAGCGGAGTAATAGATCAGACAACAGGATCCGTATCTATTCGTGCAGACTTTGCAAATCCAAATTCTCTTTTAAAAAGCGGTGGCTCAGGAACTATAGTTATTCCATATATCTATAAAGAAGCCATTATTATTCCGCAAACGGCTACCCTTGAAATTCAGGACAAAAAATTTGTTTATGTTGTAGACGAAAATAATAAAGTAAAATATACAAATGTTTCAAAAGCGGATGTAGATGACGGACAAAATTATATTATCACATCAGGATTAAAAGCAGGTGAGAGAATTGTAACCCAAGGTATAACATCATTAACTGACGGAGCTACAATCACACCTATTACAGAAGAAGCTGCTGCAGAGAAAATAAAACAGGCAGTAAAGATGGGTGCAACTCAGGGACAGAGAAAATAAACAAAAAAGAATATACAAATGAGATTAGATAAATTTATAAAGAGACCTGTCCTTTCGACTGTAATCTCTATACTTATTGTTGTTCTGGGAATTATCGGACTAATTTCCCTACCAATCGAACAATATCCTGATATTGCACCGCCTACTATAAGGGTAAGTGCACACTATTCAGGTGCAGATGCAGAAACAGTTCTTAACAGCGTTGTTGCTCCTCTTGAAGAACAAATAAACGGTGTGGAAAACATGACATACATGACTTCTACTGCCACAAACGACGGATCTGCTTCAATTACTGTATATTTTAAACAGGGATCAAATCCTGATATGGCTTCGGTAAATGTACAAAACAGGGTAACTCAGGCTCAGGCCTTATTACCTGCCGAAGTAATAGCAGCTGGTGTAACTACAGAGAAAAGACAGTCATCAATGCTGATGATTTATTCTCTTACCAGTGATGACGGACAATATGATGAAAAATTTCTGACCAATTATCTGGCAATAAATGTTACTCCTGCCGTACAACGTGTAGAAGGTGTGGGAAACGTTCAATCATTTGGTGCTAAAACTTATTCCATGCGTATCTGGCTTGATCCGGATGCAATGAGACAACATCATTTAATTCCAGGTGATATAACAGGAGTTCTTGCTGAACAAAATATTGAAGCTGCTCCCGGGAAATTCGGGAATAACAGCGACCGTACACATGAATATATCATGCGTTACAGCGGACGGTTGAAAACTGCCGAAGAATTCGGTAATATGATTATTTCATCAGACAAAAACGGGAATACTCTGAGGCTTAAAGATGTAGCTAAAGTAGAGCTGGGAGGTCTGTCTTATCTGTTAAACGGACGTAGTAATAATCAGCCGGCGGTTCCCTGTATGGTTACACAGATTGCAGGATCCAATGCCAATGATGTAGTAAAAGGAGTAAAGGAGACATTAAAAGAACAGGAAAAGAATTTTCCAAAGGGAATGAAAATCGTCATTGCCCAAGATGCAACTGAATTCCTTTATGCCTCTATTAACAAAGTTTTGGAAACACTTCTGGAAGCATTCATTCTTGTTTTCTTTGTAGTTTATATATTCCTTCAGAATTTCCGCTCAACTCTGGTGCCAGCTATTGCAATTCCTGTATCCCTTATCGGAACATTCTTCTTTCTTAAACTTTTTGGATTTTCCATAAACCTCCTTACACTATCGGCTCTTGTGCTGGTTATTGCAATTGTGGTGGATGATGCCATAGTTGTAGTTGAAGCAGTTCATGCAAAACTTGATCTTGGATATAAATCTGCAAAAACGGCAAGTATAGATGCCATGAATGAAATTTCAGGTGCCATTATTTCCATCACACTTGTAATGGCTTCTGTTTTTATTCCTGTATCTTTTATAGGAGGAACCAGCGGAACATTCTATAAGGAATTCGGAATAACAATGGCTATTGCCATAATGATTTCAGCTCTAAATGCTTTAACGCTTAGTCCGGCTTTATGTGCCTTGTTTCTAAAACCTCATAACAAGGAAGAAAATAAGAAAAATTCATTCATTAATCGCTGGCATACAGCCTTTAATACTACTTATGAGACAATACTCGGGAAATATAAAAACCATATATCATTCTTTATTCGTCATAAAGTAACTTCTTTTATAATTGTAATAATAGGAATTGCAGCAATGGCAATACTGATGTTTACAACACGTACAGGACTTGTACCTGATGAAGACACAGGGACACTGTTTGCCACAATCTCAATGACACCAGGATCATCTCTGGACAAAACTCAGAAAATGATGAATCAGATTGACGATATGCTGCAGACCAATCCGGCAATAAAAACTACTACACAGATCACAGGATATAGTTTCATTGCCGGACAGGGAAGTAACTTTGGAACATTTATTATTAAGCTTAAGGACTTTGAGGAACGAGGAGACGGAGAAAGTAGTACAGATGTTTTAAAAACATTTTATGCCCAGACTTCGACTCTTAAAGATGTTCAGATTTTGGCCTTTGCTCCTCCTATGATTCCCGGATTCAGTGCCAGTAACGGATTAACTTTCAGTATGCAAGATAAGACAGGTGGTTCTGTGGATAAATTCTTTAATATCACACAACAGTTTCTTGGCAAATTAAATCAGCGTCCTGAAATATCATATGCTATGACTTCTTATAATCCAAGTTATCCTCAGTATATGATAGATGTTGATGTCGCAAAATGTAAACAAAGCGGAATAAGTCCTGCTACAATTTTAACAACACTGCAGGGATATTACGGAGGATTATATTCTTCAAATTTCAACAGATTCGGTAAATTATACAGGGTAATGGTTCAGGGAGATCCTCAAAAAAGACTGGATAAAAACTCATTGAAAAGTATATATGTTCGTACAGGAACGACTATGGCTCCGGTAGAGGAATTCATTAATATTAATAAAGTATACGGTCCATCAACTATTAACAGATTCAATCTGTTTACTTCTATTGATATAAATGCAGCTCCTGCAGCCGGATACAGTACCGGAAATGCGATAAATGCCGTTAATGAAGTAGCAGCACAAATTTTACCGTCAGGATATGGATATGATTTTTCCGGATTAACCCGTTCAGAAAAAGAATCCAGCAATAACACACCTGTTATTTTCGCTCTTTGTCTGTTATTTGTTTACCTGATTCTTAGTGCACAATACGAAAGCTACATATTGCCTCTGGCCGTTATTCTATCTATTCCGTTCGGACTTGGAGGTTCTTTCTTATTTATTAAGATGTTTGGTCTGGAGAACAATATCTATATGCAAATATCGCTTATTATGCTAATCGGATTATTAGCCAAAAATGCAATATTAATTATTCAGTTCGCACTGGAACGCCGGGAATTGGGTATGAGTATTACATGGAGTGGTATATTGGGAGCATCTTCACGTCTCCGTCCTATTTTAATGACCTCCTTTGCTCTTATAATCGGTTTATTACCGTTAATGTTTGCTTCGGGTGTAGGAGCCAATGGCAATAAGACTCTGGGTGCCAGTGCCGTAGGGGGTATGTTAATTGGTATGATATGTCAAATTTTTATAGTTCCTGCATTGTATGTTATATTTCAGAAACTACAGGAGAAATTTAAACCAATGACTTTTGAAGAAGGACATCATGCTAAGATTAACGTAGAACTATTACAATACACCAAATCTAATGAACAAAAAAATAATAAATAAAAATATGAAGAAGCTTTCATTGTTATTAATGATAACAGCGACAATTGTTCTAACGAACAGTTGCCGTCTGTACAAACATTATGAAAGACCATCTGTAAATGACGAGGGACTTTACAGAGATACTCTAAATAATGCGGATACTCTGGCGGTAACAGACACTTTAAATTTCGGAAATATGCCATGGCAGGAGGTCTTCACTGACTCTTACCTGCAACAGCTTATTGATACAGGATTGCAAAACAATACGGATTTGCTTAAAGCTTCACTGTCAGTAACTGAGGCTGAAGCACAGTTAAAAACTGCCAGACTTGCTTTTTATCCTTCATTTACGTTTGCAGGATCAGGAACCGTAAGCTCATGGGATCGCCAAAAAGCGACACAGACTTATTCTCTTCCTGTTCAATCCTCATGGGTCGTTGATTTATTTGGATCGCTAACCAATGCCAAAAGGGCTCAAAAGGTTAATTTGTTAATGGTAAATGATTATCAGCAAGCCGTCCGTGTAAGTCTGATTGCAGGTATAGCCAACTGCTATTATACATTACTTATGCTTGACAAACAACTTGAGATAACAAACGAAACAGCATCCCTTACAAAAAAGACATGGGATATGATGGAATCTCAAAAAAAATACAGCGGGGCCAATGAAGCAGCTGTTCAGTCAAGTAAGGCCAATTATTATGCAGTTATGGCAAGCATCCCTGAATTGAAACGTCAGATCAGAGAAACAGAGAATTCGTTATCTCTTATACTGGGACAATCTCCTCAGACCGTACGCCGCAACAAACTTGAAAATCAGTCATTACCTGACGATATTAGTACAGGCCTTCCTGTTCAGTTACTAAGCAATCGTCCTGATGTACACAGTGCTGAAATGGCTCTGGCAAATTGTTATTACCAAACTAATGTAGCAAGGGCCGCATTCTATCCAAATATAACTATATCAGGAAGTGCTGCATGGACAAACGCTGCAGGAATAGCCATTATTAATCCCGGTAAAATGCTTGCCGCTGCTGTAGGTAGCCTTACTCAGCCTATTTTTGAGAATGGCAAACTAAGTGCTGCTTTAAAAGTAGCAAAGGCCGAACAACAAAAGGCGTATTTAGACTGGCAGTATTCAATACTAAATGCAGGCAGCGAAGTAAGCAACGCACTGATGCTTTATCAGTCATCAACTCAGAAAAGCTTTTTTGAGCAGAAACAAATAGAGAGTTTAGAAAGAAATGTTGAAGTCAGCCAAAAACTTTTTAACTTGGGTTCTTCATCTTATCTGGAAGTTATAAGTGCCCAACAATATCTTCTGAGTGCGCAAATTTCGAAAATCAGTGATGACTTTTATAAAATGCAATCAGTTGTGAATTTATATTATGCCTTAGGTGGTGGAAAAGAAATTA
>JAENXA010000288.1 GCA_016649735.1 Prolixibacteraceae bacterium
TTAAAGACGGACATATCATAAAGGAAAAAATTATTGACAACCCTCTTAATGCCCAGGAAATGTTAGAAGCTCTTCCGGTACAAAATAGTATTTAAAAAGACACATATGAACTATACCAATAGTATAAAAATAGCAGTAAACGCACTTAAAAGAAATAAGACGCGTTCTTTTCTGACAATGCTGGGAATCATTATCGGTGTGGCTTCTGTAATTGCCATGCTGGCCATAGGAGAGGGATCAAAAAAAAGTATTCAGGATCAGATGTCTTCTATGGGAACCAATATGATTTTTGCCATGCCGGGTGCTGACATGCATCACGGAGTAAGACAAAGTAAGTCAACTATGGAATCCATGGATCTGAAAGATGTAGAAGAAATAGAAAAATTATGTCCCGATCTTATAAATGTTACTCCTATTGTTAATTCCAGCGGACAGGCAATTTATAAAAACAATAACTGGCCGACCACAATAACGGGAGCCAATCCTTCTTATCTGAATATTCGACAATATGAAATAAGTGACGGAAGAAATTATACTGAAAAAGAATCAAAAAGTTTTGCAAAAGTTTGTATTATAGGACATACTATTGTCAAGAATCTGTTTCCGGACGGAAATAATCCTATAGGGCAAACCATAAGATTTCAAAATATACCGCTTAAAATTATAGGAATCATAAAAGAAAAAGGAGAAAACAGCATGGGTGAAGACCAGGATGATTTAATTATCGCTCCTTTTACATGTGTGCAAAAACGTATTTTGGCAATTAGTCATGTTAATTCAATTATGGCTTCTGTCACCTCTGAAGAAGTAAATGACAAAGCCATTGAAGAAATGACACTTGCCCTTAGGAAATCGCATAAAATAAAAAATGGAGATGATGATGATTTTAATATCAGATCACAATCAGAAATGGTTGAAACTTTTTCATCTATTAGTGATGTTCTGACGATTCTGCTCGGTACTATCGCAGGAATTTCATTACTTATAGGAGGAATAGGAATCATGAATATTATGTATGTATCTGTTACTGAAAGAACACGTGAAATTGGTCTGCGACTTTCAGTTGGCGGCCGTAGTAAAGATATTCTTACACAATTTCTTATTGAGTCAATTTTAATAAGTATTATAGGCGGAATTATTGGAATATTGCTGGGTCTTATATCTTCAAAAATGGTTTCAGTATTTTTGAACTGGCCAATTGTAGTTTTACCTATGTCCGTTATTTTATCTTTTATTGTCTGTTCCTTTATAGGCATATTTTTCGGATGGTATCCTGCCCGAAAAGCAGCCGGATTAAATCCAATTGACGCTTTGCGTTACGAATAGACAATTATACTATTTTATAAACACAATTTTTTAAAAAATTTAGGTATAATATAACATCTATGTCTTTTTAAATATAAAATTTAATTAAAAGTCTATATTGACAACTTACAATAAATAATTTTTCTTATTTTTATATAGAAAATTAATAACTGTATAAA
>JAENXA010000261.1 GCA_016649735.1 Prolixibacteraceae bacterium
AACCTCTTTACCTGTTATTCCGTTTAAATCATTATAAAGCAGATCTGAATAGAATGGTGCAATTGGTGCCATAAGTTTGGATACAATCACCAGACAGGTATATAGGGTTTGATATGCAGAAATTTTATCCTTATCATATTCTCCGCCCCAGAAGCGCTTACGGCTAAGACGAACATACCAGTTACTTAAATTTTCAGTAACAAATTCTGATATATAACGGCCAGCCTTTGTAGGTTCATAATCATTAAGACTGTCATCCACATTGCGAACAACTGAATTCAGCAGTGAAATTATCCATCTGTCAATTTCGGGACGTTCATTCAGCGGAATTTCTTTTTCCTGATATTTAAATCCATCAACATTTGCATAAAGAGCAAAAAAACCATAAGTATTATAAAGTGTACCAAAAAATTTACGTCTTACCTCATCAATTCCTGAGACATCAAACTTCAGGTTATCCCATGGTTGTGAATTAGTCATCATATACCAGCGCAGAGGATCTGAACCATATTTTTCAATAACCCCAAAAGGATCAACAGCATTACCCAAACGTTTCGACATCTTATTGCCGTTCTTGTCTAAAACAAGTCCGTTGGAAATTATATTTTTAAAAGCTACAGATCCGTTGATCATAGTAGCAATAGCATGCAGTGTAAAGAACCAGCCACGTGTTTGATCCACACCTTCAGCTACAAAATCTGCCGGGAATGGAAACTTATATTTTCCATCTTTATCTTTTGGTACTTCAAAAGGATAATGAACCTGTGAGAAAGGCATAGAACCGGAATCAAACCATACATCAATAAGATCCTTTTCACGAAACATCTTCTCTCCCTTATCATTTACAAGAATAATATCATCTACAAACGGACGGTGCAAATCAATCTTATCATAATTTTCCTTGCTGTAATCTCCGGGTTTAAATGTTTCATATGGATTTTCTTTCATCACTCCGGCAGCTACAGATGTCTTTATCTCTTTTATAAGTTCCTCCATGGAACCAATACATTTCTCATCAGTACCGTCTTCTGTTCTCCATATAGGAAGTGGGGTTCCCCAAAAACGCGAACGACTCAGATTCCAGTCCACAAGATTTTCAAGCCAATTACCAAATCTTCCGGTTCCTGTGGATTCAGGTTTCCAGTTAATAGTTTTATTTAAAGCAATTAATTTATCTTTTACAGCTGTTGTTTTGATAAACCAGCTATCTAAAGGATAATATAAAATGGGTTTATCAGTACGCCAGCAATGGGGATAACTATGAACATGTTTTTCGATTTTAAAAATCTTGTTATCCTTTTTCAGCAATACTGAAATATCAATGTCTACAGTTGAATCTTTATCGGTAAGATTATCGTCATATGCATTTTTTACATATCGTCCGGCATATTCAGCATAATGAGCAACATTTACATTTGAGGAAACATATTGCTTATCCATGTTCTCAATCAGATAAAAACGACCTTCTTTATCAATAAGAGGTTCCCGTTTTCCTTCTTTATTAATAATCATCAGTGGCACAATGCCATTTTTCTTTCCTACACGATCATCATCAGCTCCAAAAGTAGGGGCTATATGAACAATCCCTGTTCCGTCTTCTGTAGTAACAAAATCTCCTGAAATAACACGAAAAGCATCTCCGTCAGGTTTTACCCAGTCCATAAGCTGAGTATATTTTATACCTACAAGTTCTTTACCTGAAAATTCTCCCAGTACTTTAAAAGGAATTTTTTTATCTCCGGGTTTATATTCATCAAAGGATAATTCATCATTTTTAGAATCGAAATATGCATTAAGACGTGCCTTTGCCAGAATAACCGTCTCCGGAATTCCGGTATATGGATTAAATGTATTAACTTTTACATATTTTATACCCTCTCCTACACATAAAGCAGTATTTGAAGGCAACGTCCAGGGAGT
>JAENXA010000226.1 GCA_016649735.1 Prolixibacteraceae bacterium
AAAAAAGGGAAATCAGACCAAAGTCACTTTTCCCTGTATAATCTTCATAAATATAATACACATACTACAAAAGCTTCTCATAAAGGTCGTTATAAGATTCCAGATAAGAATCATCCGACTGATAAGGTAGAAAATATTTTTCCTTTGCTTTAATAAAATCTAAAAGTTCAGGAGCAACATTTTCACTTTCCTGAATTACAGCATCAGCATATTGAATACCTATATTGTTCAGACTTTCGTATGAAAAATCTTTCAATTCACTTATATCTTCTTTGGATACCCCTTCTGTAACAATATTATCGGCAATCTTTGGATTCAATTTTGATTTAAATTCTTCATTAAACAAAGAATAAACGACTTTTGTTTTCGCAAATAAAGGATCTACAGCATAGGCTTTTTTTACAAATAAAGGGACAAGAGAAGATAGCCACCCGCAACAATGAATAATATCAGGAGCCCACCTAAGTTTCTCTACAGTTTCCAATACACCTCGTGCAAAAAATACGGCACGTTCATCATTATCTGCAAAATCCTTACCCTTATTATCTTTTAATATACCCTTACGCTGAAAATAATCCTCATTATCAATAAAATATACCTGCATTCTGGCAGCCTGAATAGAAGCAACCTTTATTATCAACTGATGGTCTGTATCGTTGATAATCAAATTCATTCCTGATAAACGAATAACTTCATGAAGCTGATTACGACGTTCGTTAACCAATCCATAGCGTGGCATAAAAGTTCTGATTTCACGTCCTTTTTCCTGAATTCCCTGTGGAAGCTTTCTGGCTCTGACGGACATTTCTGATTTTGGTAAAAAAGGAACAATTTCCTGGGAGATAAATAAAATTTTTTTCTTTTCCATGAAAAACCTGATAATTTGTTGAATACAAAATTAATAAAAAATAACAACATTCCACTTATGTTCCTCTTCTTAAATTCAAAAATGAAATATATCCCTATATTCCACAGGAAATTATATATTAAACAATAAAACTCATTTAAAAAATCCTATAGAATTAACATATAAAAATTATTTATGCTTGCACAAAGAAACACTTTATCCTATTTTTACAAATAGTCATCAAAAAGAAAAAATGCCTAAAATAAAAACAATTTATGTTTGTCAGAATTGCGGTAATCAGTCCCCAAAATGGATAGGCCATTGTCCCAGTTGCGGAGAATGGAATACCTATGAAGAAAAAATAGAAATAAAAAAAAGTAAATCCGCAATTCTTCCCGATTCTGTCAATTATGAAGACAGTCAGCCTTATCGATTGTCTGAAATTTCATCTGAGAGCATAAAGAGAATTGATACTTGCAACCGTGAATTGAACAGGGTACTTGGCGGAGGCCTCGTTCCCGGATCAATAGTACTAATAGGAGGAGAACCTGGAATAGGAAAATCGACTCTGGTGCTGCAGCTGGCACTTGACCTTAAAAACAGAAAAATCCTATACGTATCCGGAGAAGAAAGCATTCAGCAAATAAAAATACGTGCCAACAGACTAAAAAAAGAAAATGAGGATTGTTTTTTCCTGTGTGAAACATCTCTGGAGAAAATACTTGCTTATGTAGAAAAATTACGGCCTGATTTACTTATAATAGATTCCATACAGACCATAGCAACGTCTTCAATTGAATCTACAGCAGGTACTGTCAGTCAGATTCGTGAGTGTACCAACGGAATAATGAAATATGCAAAAACACAATCAACTCCGGTTCTTTTAATCGGACATATTACAAAAGACGGCAGCCTTGCCGGGCCAAAAATACTGGAGCATATGGTAGATACAGTTCTTCAGTTCGAGGGAGAGAACCAATACTTCTACCGTATTTTACGTTCTGTAAAAAATCGTTTCGGATCAACATCTGAACTTGGAATTTTTGAAATGGGTGATTCGGGAATGAAAGAAGTACTGAATCCTTCAGAACTATTTTTGAACCTTGAAGACAACGGATTGAGCGGAACTGCTATCGCTTGTGCCATTGAAGGGAATCGTCCTCTGCTGATCGAAATTCAGGCACTGGTGAGTTCCGCTGCATACGGAACTCCTCAACGTTCATCAACAGGATTCGATACCAGAAGACTTAATATGTTACTTGCTGTTCTGGAAAAACGTGCCGGGTTTAAACTATCCTCAAAAGATGTTTTCCTTAATATTGCCGGAGGAATCAGTGTCGATGATCCCGCAATTGATCTAGCGGTTATCTCTGCCATTCTTTCTTCAAACTTTAATATTCCTATAGACAAAAATATTGCTTTTTCAGGCGAAATAGGACTTTCGGGAGAAATAAGGGCAGTCAACAGAATTAGTCAACGTATTATGGAAGCAGAAAAACTGGGAATGAAGAAAATTTTTATACCCAAAGGAGGAAAGTCCATTGAACTAAAAAACCTAAAAGTTCATATAGATTCCGTTTCCCAGGTAGGGGAATTCTTCAAAAAACTATTTAAAAAATAAATTACCTAAAATCCGCAAGGAATTACCTATTAAGGTATAAAAAATCCCTTCAACACTGAAAGTATCAAAGGGATAATTTTCTATTTAAAAATCAAAAAATTACTCAAAAGAAATTTTAAAGCAGGTAACATCATACTTTGGAAGTTTTGATGGCTTGCGAATAATCAAACCATTCTTACT
>JAENXA010000146.1 GCA_016649735.1 Prolixibacteraceae bacterium
ACTGAATTTGCTATGCATATTAATGACTTTCCTTTCTCAGCATTTGCGTTTATTCCCTTACGGGCAACACCTAAGAATTTTCCGTTTGCTTCTGCTACTACAGCCATTTCCCTGTTGTAGTCAATTGCACAATAAGGAGAAGCTATTAGATGAGATTCGAAGTTTTCAACTTTACTTGAACTTCCTTTAAGCATTTCGATCCATTTTGGTTCATCTTCTGCTTTAATTGGTCTCAGTGTAACTGAAGTTCCGTTATTTAATTTTGCAGTTTTCTCTAATCCTTCAGGACATGGTGCAATGATTAAATGTGAGAATTCAGGAATAGGATTCGCCATAACCTTTTCGTCTACAACGATACGTGCATCCAAAGCGATGGCGTCTTCAGAAGTTACAATTAATGGGTTAATATCCAGTTCTTTGATCTCTGGATAGTCTGATACCATTTGTGAAAGACGCATCATAACTTCAACAAGTTTGTCAACGTTTTTAGGTGTGTCACCTCTCCAGCCTTTGAGTAATGGATAAATTTTCAGAGATTCGATCATCTTTCTTGCAAGATTCTCGTTCAGCGGAGGGAATTGAAGTGTTTTGTCTTTAAACAATTCTGCTGATGTTCCTCCCATACCGGCCAGTAATACTGTGCCAAATATTGCATCTTTTTTTGCTCCTACAATCAGTTCGACACCATCTTTTGTGTTAACCATACGCTGTACGGTTGCTCCTTCGATTTTTGCATCAGGACGTCTTTCGGCAACAGTTTTCATCATTTTATTGAATGCTTCTGTTACCTGTTCTGCGTTGTTAAGATTTAATGCTACACCGCCGACATCAGATTTATGAGTAATATCAGGTGAGTAGATTTTTAGAACTACAGGATATCCTTCTTTTTCTGCTATGTCAACAGCCAGTTTGGCGTTTGCAGCAGGAATTGGACGTGTTGTTGGAATTCCGTAGTCACTAAATAACATTTTTGACTGGTCTTCACTTAAGATTGGCTCTTTTGAGAATACGTCTTTAATGTAATGTTTACGCAGTTCTTTTCTGTCTTTTTTATATGTTATGTTTACTTCTTTAGGAACCTGATATATTTTTTCAAGATTCTTAGTATAGTTAGACAGAGTCATGAATGCTTTGATAGCCTGTTCAGGTGCCTCGAAGTTTGAAATACCTGCTTCGTGGAATTTTTCAATTCCTTTCTGCATAAGTTCTCCTCCTAACCATGCAGCCATGATTCCTTTGTCTGTATTTACGGACATTTTTGCAATAGCGTCTGCGGTTTCTGTCGGTTTTGTCATTGCCTGTGGTGTAAGCAATACCAATACGGCATCAACGTTTTCATCTTCAAGTACGATTTTTGTAGTTTCTGCAAAACATTCAGCTGAGGCATCTCCTAATACGTCGATAGGATTTCCGTGTGACCAGAAAGGAGGAAGATAATCGTTTAACTTCTTCATAGTACTTTCTGATAATTTTACCAGTTTCCCTTTATGTTCGATTAATGAATCTGTTGCCATTACTCCGGGACCTCCTGCATTAGTTACAATGGCAAGACGATCTCCTTTTGGCATTTTGCTACGCCCTACAAGGTCGGTGAAGTAAAAAATATCTCCGAAGTCGTATACACGGGCAACTCCTGCACGTTCGAATAATGCATCGTAAATTGAATCTTCAGAAGCCATAGCTCCTGTATGTGATGCTGCTGCTTTTGCTGATTCAGGGAATCTTCCTGATTTATATACCAGAATTGGTTTTTTCCTTGAAACCGATCTTGCAGCTGACATGAATTCGCGGGCCTGTATTACGGATTCTACATATAATACAATTGCTTTTGTATTCGGATCATTCTCCAGGTAATCGATTAAGTCACCAAAGTTTACATCCAGTGAGTTCCCGATGGAAACGAAATATGAGAAACCAATTTTGTTTTTGTATGCCCAGTCAAGAACTGATGTACAAAGAGCTCCTGATTGTGAAAGGAATGCTACATGTCCGTCATCAGGTGTTCCTGTAACAAATGATGCATTAAGGTTGAATTTAGGAACAACTACACCAATGCAGTTAGGACCAACAATTCTCATGTCGGGAAATTTGGCAAATTCTGCTTCAAGTTGAGCTTCAAGTAATTTACCATTATCTCCTGCTTCTTTAAATCCGGCTGAAAGGATTATTACTCCATTTACTCCTTTTTCACCACACTGGCGAATTGTAGAAGGAACAAATCTTGCACCAATCATTATTATAGCCAAATCCGGAGTTTTGGGAGCTTCTGTTACTGAGTGATAACATTTAAGACCATATATCTCGTCTCTTTTGGGGTTAACCGGAAAAATATCTCCTTTAAATCCGGCATCTGTCAGATTTTTGTAAACAAGGCTACCCAGACTGTTTTCCTTATCAGAGATTCCTATTAAGGCTACACTCTTAGGGTTGAAAATACTGTCTAAATTTTTAACTGTCATTAGTTTTTTATTTTGAAATTGAAACTATTTTAAAAAATATCGAATTATTTTTTTATTTAATTTCGAAAATTAGTCATTTTGTTTTTATAAGCCCAAAAATATGTATTAAAAATAGGTTACTTTTTATTTTCATATTAAAGTATTATGTATAAAATCATTTGATAATCAGATTAGTATTGGTTGTTTATTTATGTTTTTTGTTTTTTACAGAAGCATGATAAGAAAAATTGATTTTAACTTGTAAACATATGTTGAAATAAAAAAACTCAGGATAAAACTAAATTAGACATACATGTAATGTCTTTATAAGGATAAAATATTGTATGAATTTAATATCCCTTTTAGTAAATTGCCCCGAAAAGTTTTAAAAAATGAGTGCAAACCTATATGTCATTTATTTGTGTGTCATAATTATTATTTCTTTTATGTTCACTAAACTGGCACAAAGAACAAATATTCCAAGTGTTCTTATGTTAATAATTTTGGGTTTTGGTTTTAAGGAATTTATGGAAATAAAAGGGATTCTTTACGATTTTTCCAATACGCTGGAAGTTCTTGGAATTATAGGCTTAATTATGATTGTTCTTGAGGCAGCACTTGATCTGGAGTTGCGCCGGGAAAAATGGGCTGTAATCAGGAATTCTTTTTTAGTCGCTTTTTTGTCCCTTCTTGTATCTGTTCCGCTGGTAGCTCTTATTATTCAGACTTTCTTTCAACATATAGGCTGGCTTCCTTCTCTTATTTATGCTGTTCCGTTTTCTATTATGAGCAGCGCTATCGTTATTCCCAGTATCGTTAATCTTTCAAAATACAAGAAGGAATTTATGATTTATGAGAGTACTTTTTCGGATATTCTGGGTATTATGCTTTTTTATTTTCTTATAGAAAATGTTGATAATGGTAGCTTTGGCGAAGTCTTATTCTCTTTATCAGTTAATCTTATTATAACGGTCATTGTGTCTTTGGTCTTTAGCTATCTTCTTATTCTTATAATGGAAAAGGTTCGTAGTAATACACGCTTTTTTTTATTCTTATCCATTTTAGTTTTGATTTATTCGGTATCTAAAATTTTTCACCTTTCATCACTCCTGATTATACTTGTTTTTGGGCTGATGCTTAGAAATCACAGGACTTTGCCTTTGGGAAAACGTTTGAAAAAGTATTTTGAAGGAGAAGAGATAGACAGATTGTTTGGAAATTTCAAGATGATTACTGAAGAAACTTCTTTTGTGGTCAGAACATTTTTCTTTATCATTTTTGGTATTACCATATCGCTTGAAACATTGGTACGTCCTAAAGTCTGGCTCTTAAGTCTTTCTTTTATGGTTGTTTTATTTCTTGTTCGTTATTTCTTGTTTTTATGTGTGGAAAAGAAAAATATTTTTCCACAGGTTTTTCTTGCTCCGAGAGGTTTGATTTCCATTCTGCTTTTCTTTGGAATACCTGATAATTTTAAGGTTCCTGAATTTGAGGAAGGGGCGTTGCTTTTGATTATTTTGTTTACATGCCTAATGATGGCGGCTTCTCTGATTATTATGAGGAATAAAAAAGATATTTCTGATTCTGAAAATACCTTATAACTATTATTTTTAGTGTAATTAATAATTACTGCCTGTTTTTTTTAAGTTGAAGATAATTAAATGTTTATTACTTTGAATTTTGTTTTAGGATTTTTATGGCTTTATTGAAGTAGAAAATTATAGAATTTATTGTTTAAAGATGAAGTATCTTTTATTTATAGCTCTTATATGTTTACCTTTTTTCTCTTATACTCAGGAGAAAGAAGAACAAAATGATATTCTTAATGTTCCTTTGTTTTTTACGGAAATAAACCCTGAGCATCCGGCAGGTATTTTTTCTCTTAATAATCCTTTTTATTTTTTTCCAGGAAATAAAGATTCTCAGAAATTATCATTTGGTTATTCTATGGGAAATGTATGGAATCCGCAGGTAAATATATATTCTGCTAAGGGAATGACTGAATCTCAGAAAAATTCTGTCAGTGGTCTTTCAAATACA
>JAENXA010000175.1 GCA_016649735.1 Prolixibacteraceae bacterium
AATAGCTTTATTTCTTGCTGCATTAATTTGAAATTAATTTTACATCTACCTAAAATCAGGGAACTTCTTTATTAAAAACATTTTATTTACATTTGTGATAATAAATAAAAAGACTTTATGGAGAACATAAGTATTTATATTTTTTCTATGATCATGCTATAGCCTTCGTCGGTATTCATAAAATGCAGACTGAAGGCTTCCTACGATTCCAAAATTAATTTTCTTCTTTTTTTCTTCATAAATATTTTAATTATGTCAAAACCAATTATAATAAGGTATGATGGTAATAATATAAAACAACCATCCATTACATCTTCATTTGTAAAATTAATACGACTTTACGAAAAACAACAGATAATTATAATTCTTTCATCTATTACCTCCCTGGAGAATAAGATCGAAGAAGGAATAAAAGCAATGTGTCTGTCTGATTGTGACACATATCTTTTTACAAGCAAAATAAATGATGATATAAATCAGATTAAGACTTTGTATGATCTAAATGATTCTGATTTTCAATCACTATCAGACAAATTAAATATATTACTGGAAGGAATTCATTTAACAGGAGACTTCTCCCGATCGTTAAAAGATCAGGTACTTTCGTATGCTGAAAAAATAACATCATCACTTTTTGTATCTATTTTAACGAAAAAAGGAATAAATGCTAACCTTATATTACCTGAAAATATTGGTCTCTTTGTCACAGAAGAATATGGGAATGCCAGCATTCTAACAGAAGAATCAAAAAATTCCGTTATTTCAGGTATAAAAAATCAGATAAGTGTAATTCCGGGTTCATACGGAATAAACAAGCAGGGGAAAATAAGCATAACCGGATATCGTTCTGCTGATTATACAGCGTCAGCAATATCTTCAATTTTTGATGCTGACTGCATGGAAATATGGCAGACAAGGGAACCCTTTAAATCAGCAAACAGCCTATATGTCAAAAACGCTTCTTTTATTAGTGACCTTTCATATGATGAAGCCTCTGAACTTTCTTATTTTAATTCAAGCATCTATCCAAGAATGGTGGAACCATTAATTCAAAAGCATATAGCTGTTTTTATTTATGATATTGAAAATGGGGAAAAAAAGTTAAGAACAAAAATCAATTCAAATATTGTAGTTGCCCCTAAAATTATAAAAAGTGTAGTTTGTTCAGATGATATTGCCGTATTGAATTTAAACGGCCCGGGAGTAGGTTTTAAACCAGGTATACTGGCAAAAGTCACAGGTGCTTTTAACCGGCGACATCTCAATATACGCTCTGTCATTACTGCACAGACAAGTATAAATATTATTATCAATAAAAAGGATATATCAGAAGTAAGACTTTTAGTTAAGGAACTGGATTTGAAATCTGTCAGACAAACCGAAATTGAAGAGAATTTGTCAATGATTGCCGTAGTAGGACAAGGGATACAATCAAATCATGAAATATCAGCCCAGCTATTTACGGCTATTGCAAAGATTAAAATTAATGTTATACTAAGCGGCTCGGGAGCTTCAAATCTTGTCAGTTATCTTTTAGTTGATGAAAAAAACAAAATAAAAGCCATCCGTGAAATTCATAAAGTTTTTATTGAAACAGAAACAAATAAAAATAAATAAACGTTATGCCATTAAATATACCGGATAAATTACCCGCAATTGAATTATTAAGGAAAGAGAATATTTTTGTTTTTGAGGAGACACAGGCAAATCATCAGGATATCAGACCTCTGAATATTATCATTCTTAATCTGATGCCTCTTAAAATATCAACAGAAACAGATTTACTAAGGTTATTATCAAATAGTCCTCTTCAGCTAAATATTGATTTTCTTAAAATAAGCGACCATAAATTCAAAAACACTCCTGCCAAGCATATGGAAATGTTTTATAAAGAATTTGAAGAAATAAAAAATAAGAAATATGACGGAATGATTATTACAGGTGCTCCGGTAGAACTATTGCCTTTTGAAGAGGTTACATATTGGAAAGAACTGGAAAAAATTATGGACTGGTCTGTTTCTCATTCCACGTCTACACTGTTTATATGCTGGGCATCACAGGCAGGTCTTTATCATTTTTATGATATACCTAAACATCTTCTGAAAAATAAACTTTTCGGAGTCTTTAAACATAATATAAAAGATGAAAAAGTTCCTATATTCAGAGGTTTTGACGATGAATTTTTCATTCCTCATTCACGTCATACCAATGTTTTGGAAAAAGATATAAAGAAGAACCCTGAATTAAAAATATTATCTACATCTAAAGAGGCCGGAGTTGGCATTATAATGGCTCATAACGGCAGACAATTTTTTCTTACAGGGCATTCTGAATATTCCCGCAATACTCTTGATAAGGAATATAAGAGAGATTTGGCGAAAGGGCTTCAGATTAATATTCCACAGAATTATTATCCTGATAATGATTCTTCAAAGAAACCTGTTATGAAATGGAAATCAGCAGCCAATTTACTGTTTACCAACTGGTTGAATTATTATGTCTATCAGGAAACACCATATGATCCTGATGAGATTCATTAAATTAGTAGTCATACTATGTAATCGGTAGATACTGTTAATATAAGGTATTAACTTGCCCGGTTATTCTTACTCTTTTATTTTCTCTGGTATACCAAAGATAACCGCTGACTTTATTATATCCGCATTGTTTTAGGTCTTCCATATAACGTAAAATCTGACTGCGATATTTTTTAGGTTCCATTTCTCCCGACTTATAATCAACAACAATAGCCTCTCCGGTTTTTGTAAGCATTATACGGTCGGGACGTTTAAGAGCTCCTCCTGTTAGTATATTACGCTCATTTATAACCTCACAGCTTCCGTCAAACCATGATTTCACCTCTTCATCAGTAACCATTTCAAGAAGCTGCTTTTTAATTTCATTTACTTCGCAGGAAGGTATCATCCCCTGCTGAAAGGCTTCATTTACAGCTCTGTTTAAATCTGATGAAGTATTTACCTGCGAGAGAATCTGATGAGTAATATTTCCCCTGTTGATTTTAGATTCCACAGAACCGTCTTTTTCAAAAAATTCATCATAATTTTTTCTCAAACGCAATTGCTGATGAAAATCTGAGAATGATATTTTTTTCATACTGGAAATATCTTCATTCATGGACACTTCTTCCTGATTGCCTTTAGCGGGAGATCCAATTTCAAATAAATTTTCAGAGACTATGAAATCATTAAAACGTACTATTGGCTTTGTAGTTTCTTTTATTGTATACCCTTCTGAATTGTATATGCTTTCATGGAGCAAATTGCCTACGGTTTCCCCTCTTTTCTTTTTTGTTGTCCACGTATACAAGCCTTTTTTGGCACGTGTGAATGCCACATACATCATATTTAACCTGTCAATATAATTATCACGTTTCTCTGCCATATATTCTTTGAGAAACAATGATTTTTTCATATTAGATCCATATTTTACAGGAATCATTTCTATCTTATTAAAAGGCTCCCTATCTGGTTTACACCATAAAATAGGATATTTATTTGGTGAATCATAATCCAGACTCCAGTCACAGAATGGAATAAAAATATAGTCATTTTCAAGTCCTTTTGATTTATGAATGGTCTGAATTGATATTGCATCAATATTATCCGAAACAGTAATAGATTTTTTACTGCTTTGTTCTTTCCACCATGTTAAAAATGAAGATATGTCTGTATTTTGCTTCTGATCATTACCACTCAACAAATCAAGAAATGTTAAAAGGTAGGCCTGATGAGAATTAAGATCAAAAAAATGGAATATC
>JAENXA010000059.1 GCA_016649735.1 Prolixibacteraceae bacterium
ATTTACTTCAAACAAATTATCCTTATCAGGTTTTATTATCTCAGGTAAAACAACTTCAGTCTCTTTATTATCATTTTCTGGGACAACAGATACAGGAATTTTTAATATTATCCCTTTTCTCAAACGCTTCCTGTCTTTAATTTCAGGATTTAATTTAAGAATATCAGAAACAGAACAATCATATTTTTGGGAAATGCCATAAAGTGTTTCCTTTCTTGTTACCTTATGAGATATAATATTGAAATCTTCCGGTTGATTTTTTTCTTGAAGGTTACTATTCTTAGATCTTTTTCTATCCGGTATTCTAACAATCTGATTTACAGGCAATATACCATGCAAAAGATTTGGATTACATTCCAGTAAATCTGATTCATCAAGACTAAAATATCCGGCTATTTTTTTCAGTGTCTCGTTCTTTGATGCACGGTAATATGAAACTTTTTCTTTTATACCAATAGAATCCTGTTTTTGAGAAACGGGAATCTTTAATTGCTGCCCTACTTTTAAACCCTTACTTAAAAAAGGATTATATCGGAGCAGTACTTCCTGTGAAACAGAATAATTTCTGGTTAAAGAATATATAGTTTCTCCTTTTACCGCAGAATGCAGGATATACGACAAAGTCCCTTCATACACTCTTTTATCCTGAGCATTAAGGGATAAACTAATCATAAAAAAAATAAAAATAATAGCTATATTCTTCATCAGTTAATTATAAAATAAAAATGACTTTTATATTCCTTTATTAAAAGGAAAATTATTTTTGTTCATTTATAATCTAAATCTCGCAAGAAACTTTCATAATTATTATTCACATAATAATAAATCAGGAAGTAAACCAAATGAAGCATAGCATCAGACATTACTTAGTATAACCACTGATTTAAAGTTATATGTATTGCAATAAACAAATCCTTACTTATTTTAGGTATTATTTATTCCCAAAATAATTCATAAACTGTACCCGCTCATAAGCAGTAATATCATCAGTATGAAGAGCAAGTTTCCCTTTAAACTCTTTTATTGAATTATAAAATTTTCTCTTCATCCATTCCTCTATTCCATTAGTTATCTTGCCAATAACATCCGGACCTTCTTTATACATGGCCGAAGCAATCTGTACTGCACCGGCCCCAGCAAGAATCATCTTTATAGCTGTTTCAGCTGAATGAATTCCTGTAGTAGCAGCAATAGGGCAATCTACCTTTGAAGATAAAATTCCTGTCCATCTTAATGGTAAAAGATATTCATCAGAATTACTAAAAACATCTCCTGATGTTAATTCTTCCTTTTCGATATTAATATCGGGAGAATAAAACCGGTTAAATAAAGTAATTCCGGCAATTCCTTTAGAAGAAAGATCTTTCATCATTTTTGCCAGATTAGAAAAATAATAACTTACCTTAAGTGTTACAGGAATAGAAACAATTTCGCTCACCTTACGAACCGATTCAAAATAAAAACGTTCATTTTCTTCATTAGTACGTTTAACATCAGAAGGTATAATAAACAAATTAAGTTCTATGGCATCAGCACCTGCATCCTGTAATCTTTTCACATAAGAGATCCATTCATTAGATGTTATACAACTAACACTGGCGACTATAGGAACATCCACAAGCTTCTTAGCTTCCTGAATTAAATCAAGATATTTACCAAGATTTTCTTCCTTTATAACATAATCAAAATAATTCAGATATTCAGGATCAAGATTCTGAGCATAACTACTGGATTGTTCCTTTTGATATAAAAGATCTATTTCTTCTTCAAAAACGGATTTTAATACAATAGCTCCGGGTTTAGCCTTAGCTATTTCAACTATTCTATTTATATTGCCAGTCATACCACAACTTCCGGCGATAACAGGATTTTTTAAAGTTAATCCAAAAAAACGAGTCGATAAATCTGTCATAATAATTATTTATTAAATTAAGTTAATGTTCCCTGATAACAGAAGATATAAGGAAAACATTAACAAAATGAGTAAAATTTTATTTTCCGTATTTTTCAGTCAGATACTGATCCATACCATTTGCAGCACGACGACCATCCCCCATAGCAAGAATAACCGTAGCACCACCACGTACAATATCCCCCCCCGCAAAAAGTTCAGGAATTGAGCTTTGCATTGTTTCTTCATTTACTTCAATTGTTCCCCTTTTACTTACCTTTAGATTAGGCAACACCGAAGGAACCAGTGGATTAGGAGAAACGCCGACAGCTACAACTACCATATCAGTATCTATATCATATTCTGATCCTTCAATAGGAACAGGTCTTCTTCGTCCTGAAGCATCAGCTTTCCCAAGTTCCATTTTCTGAACACGTACACGTGATACATGACCTTTCTCGTCAGCGAAATATTCTACAGGATTGGTAAGAGTATTAAATTCTATTCCTTCATCCTGTGCATGCTTAACCTCTTCAAGACGGGCAGGCATTTCATTCATCGAACGGCGATAAACTATCATTGATTTGTCTGCACCTAAACGCTTAGACGTACGAACCGAGTCCATAGCCGTATTCCCACCTCCGACAACTACAACTCTTTTACCCTTAAATACAGGAGTATCAAATTCATCCTTTGCCGCATTCATAAGATTTACCCTTGTAAGATATTCATTGGATGACATAATACCGTTAAAATTTTCACCGGGTATATGCATAAAACTTGGAAGTCCTGCGCCACTGGCAACAAAGAATCCCTTGTATCCCTCTTCTTTCAAATCTTCAAAAGAAGAAGTACGTCCCACAAGAAAATCTTTTTCAAATTTAACACCCAGTTTTTTAAGATTTTCCAGTTCTGAATTTACAATGTTATTCGGCAGACGAAATTCTGGAATACCATATTTTAAAACACCGCCAATTTCATGCAACGCTTCAAATACAGTTACATCATATCCTTTTTTTATCATACTTCCGGCAAACGAAAGAGAAGATGGTCCGGACCCGATAACAGCAACCTTTATTCCGTTTTTCTTTATTTCCGGAACTTCCGCTACTCCGTGTTCTCTTTCATAATCAGCTGCAAACCTTTCAAGATAACCAATAGCTACGGCAGGTTTTTTTAATTTATTAAGATAAAAACAATGAGCTTCACATTGTTTTTCCTGAGGACATACACGACCACATACAGCAGGCAATGCTGATGTTTCCCGTAAAACTCCTGCAGCCTTTAAAATTTCACCTCTTTCAATATTTTTTATAAAAGAAGGAATATCTATATTAACAGGACATCCTGTTACACATTCAGGATTAACACAATCCATACATCTTGTAGCCTCCTGTCCGGCAGTATTAAGATCCAGACCAATATTTACTTCCCTATCCTGATAATGAACACGTTCTAATGGATCCATCATAGGCATTTCAGCACGTTGGATGGCAGTTCTCTCTCTACCTTTTGTTTTTAATCTTAATTCCTTACGCCATTCCTGATCTCTTCTTTCTATACGATCTTCCATTTCTCTATTTGTTTTGATTTTCTAAATAGGCATTATACGCTCTCTTTTCTTCCTCTTTATACCCACCAAGACGAAGAATCAACTCATCAAAATCAACCTGATGTGCATCAAATTCAGGTCCGTCTATACATGTAAAACGGGTTTTACCTCCAACAGATACACGACACGCACCGCACATACCTGTTCCGTCAACCATAACTGTATTTAAACTTGCCTGAGTTGGAATATTATATTTTTTAGTAAGCAATGCTGTAAATTTCATCATTACAGTTGGTCCGATAACTATACACTCATTTATTTCTTCTCTTTTAATTATCTCTTCCGCACCAACAGTCACAACACCTTTGTGTCCGTAAGAACCATCATCTGTCATCACAACAACCTCATCAGACCATTTTTTAATTTGATCTTCAAGAATAATTAAATCTTTGGACCGACCGGCCAGCACACTTATTACACGATTTCCTACTTTCTTAAATCCTTCAACAATAGGTAATAAAGGAGCTATTCCAACACCACCGCCACAAGCAAGTATTGTTCCTACTTTCTTTATTTTGGTAGCTTTACCTAAAGGGCCTACTAAATCGGCTATTTTATCACCAGGTTTCATATTACATAACTTTGTAGTAGAAACTCCGGCTTTTTGTACAACCAGGGTTATAGTTCCTTGTTTTACATCAGCATCAGCAATAGTTAAAGGAATCCTTTCCCCATTTTCGTCTGTTCGTAAAACAATAAAATGTCCGGGTTTTCTTGATTTGGCAATTCTTGGAGCAGAAACCACAATCTTAAAAACTTTTTCGGAAAACTGTCCTGTCTCAATTATTTCATTCATTATAATATAGCTTTATCTTAATAAATATTTTTCCTAAGTTTTATAATTACAAAAATAGTAATGTGTTCTTCAAAAGTTATCTGATTTTACTTTTTTTTATTTTTTTATTTCATATTAAAGCTTTTTAACCACTTTTCCCTTTCAAAATAACTATAAATATTCTAATCATAATATTCTAATCATAAAAAATTAATTTATATTTGAAGTTTTTCGTAACCGAAACAAACCGAATTAAAAATTAAGAACTATTTTATTGTATATACTGTAATTTATAATATATCCGGCATTAATGACTTCAAAAAAATTCATATTATGTTTAATCGAACACAGACTTTTTGGTCCGGTTTTTCAGGCTTTTTTAGTAGAAAAAAAAGAATCATTCTACAGCAGTTATAAAGTTGTAAAAAACAATGACCTCATTAATCTGCAATTAAATGAAGAAGAGATTAATCTTGTAAAACTTACAGAGAAATACTGCGATGAAAATCTATTTCGTAAATTTTCAAAAGGAGAAAGTAACCGTGATTTTTTTCAGGACATAAAAGACGATATATTTAACAATTTCATCCGCCCGTATATAGACCTAAACATGAACAAAATCATTGATATTATTATGAGAGGGAATACACCTCTTTTTAGTAACTCAACAAAATATTCAAATATATACGATGAAGACAGAATTAATATTTCACCTGAATATGCAAGCTGTATTTTCTATTTTGACAAGAGAAAAGAAGGAACTTATTATCATCTGAGACTTCAACACGAAAAAGAACTTTTAAGGATAAAAAATCAAAAGATAGTTCTTGTATCCGACAAACCATGCACACTGCTGATAAATCATCATCTAATAACCTTTAAAAAATTAAATTATAACAAATTAAATCCCTTCTTAAAAAAAGACTTTGTCTTTATACCCTCAAATTTTGAAAATAAATATTACAAAACATTTATTCTTAACACAATAAAAGAAGGAGATGTAAAATCAACAGGGTTCCGCATTTTTTATATAAATCCTTACGGTCAGGCTATTTTATCTCTGGAATATGATCTGAACCAGAAAATTTATTTCTTTCTTAAATTCAGATATAACAATATTGATATTATTCCCGGCAACCCTGATAATAATATTGTTACTTTAAAAAAAGAACCTGGAAACTACACTTTCCAAAAAATCAACAGAGATTTGGAATGGGAAAAAAGCATGATCGATAAACTAAATATGTTTGGTTTATATGAAAATAACGGATTTTACAGATTAAAAAACATTGAGCTTATAAATGATGAAGACAATACCTATGTAACTATTACATGGACAGAAAAGCATAAAGATGAATTAAAACAGGCCGGCTTTTCAATTCAGCAAAACCCCGGCATTAAACAATTTTCTTTTGACAAAGCTTCAATTAAAATTCAGACAAAATTCGACAACGACTGGTTTGATATGCATGCAAACATATCTATCGGTAATTTTAAAATACCATTTATAAAATTAAAAAAATATATTCTAAACGACATAAGAGAATTTGAACTACCCGACGGGAAAATTGCAATTTTGCCACAGGAATGGTTTTCTGAATACAAGGAAATAATGGCTGCCAGTCATATCATAGGAAATAAAATAAAAATCAGAAAACATCATTTTTCTCTTTTAAAGAATCATCCTGAAATAATAGGAAAAGAGCTTCTCCTTTCTCTGGAAGGTAAAGATGACTCAGAGAATAAAAAAGTTACTATTCCTTCAATGCTTAAAGCCAACATGAGATCATATCAAAAGACAGGCTTTGTATGGATGTATCATCTCTGTAAAAATCACTTTGGAGGTTGTCTCGCTGACGATATGGGACTTGGAAAAACGCTGGAAACACTCACCCTGCTATTAAAAATGAAACAAGAACCAATTCCTGAAAATTTAGTTCCGATGAATATTGCAAAAAATAAAACGGAGCAACTGTCTTTTTCATTCAAAGAAAAAAATTCTGAGACAGAAAAAAAGCAACCGCCTTCACTTATTATTATGCCAACTTCGTTAATACATAACTGGGAAAATGAAATAAAAAAATTCTCCCCGTCACTAAATGTATACAAACATATAGGTAATCAAAGAAAAATAGAGGGAAAACTGGAAACTGCCATACAAAATTTTGATATCATTCTTACTACATACGGTACAGTACGTAATGATATTGATACATTAAAAGAATACCGATTTTTATTTCTGATTCTGGACGAAAGTCAGAATATAAAAAATCCCTCGTCAAAAAATTATCACAGTATTTGTATGCTATCGTCATTATACCGTATGGTTTTAACAGGCACCCCTATAGAAAACTCTCTTACAGATCTGTGGTCACAGATGAATTTCTTAAATAAAGGACTACTGGGAAGTCTTTCCTTTTTTAACAGGGAATTCAAAACACCAATTGAAAAGAAAAATGATCCTGAAAAACAAAAAAAACTACAACTTCTTATACACCCGTTTATTTTGCGAAGAACGAAAGAACAGGTAGCACAGGATCTTCCTCTGTTAACCGAACAAATAAGATATTGTCCGATGAGTGAAATACAGAAAAAACTTTATGATGAAGAAAAATCAGCTATTCGCAAAGAGATACTAAAAAATATTGAAAAAGAAGGAATAAATAAATCGGCTATTGTCATATTGCAGGGACTTACCAAACTTCGTCAGCTTGCAAATCACCCAGGTCTGACAAGTAAAGACGAAGAAAGTGATTCAGGAAAATTCTCAGAAATCATGGATAATCTAAAAAGTCTTATTTCCGAGAACCATAAAATTCTAGTTTTTTCTTCATTCGTAAAGCATTTAGAGCTAATCGAAAAAGAAATTATTCATCAGAAGTGGCGATATTCAAAACTAACGGGAGCTACAATACACAGAGAGGAAGAAATACGCAAATTTCAAGAAGATCCGGAAACAAGAATATTTCTTATATCTCTAAAGGCAGGCGGAACAGGATTAAATCTGACTGCAGCAGACTACGTCTTTATCATAGATCCCTGGTGGAATCCTGCAGCAGAAAATCAGGCTATTGACCGTGCACATCGTATAGGACAAGACAAAAAAGTATTTGTCTACCGGTACATCACAGAAGGTAGCATTGAAGAAAAAATTCAAATACTGCAGGAAGAAAAATCATCCCTGGCGAACAAATTTATCAACTCAAATAATCCGTTTAAGAAAATTACCGAAAAAGAAATTATGAATTTCTTCGAATAACAAATTCCCATTATTTTTATCATTAATGAGAATAACAGGTAAAAAATTGTTGCATATTATTAATTAATATTATCCATTATTTACTATCTAAATTCCGCAAGGAAGTTTCGTAATGAGCATTCAAATAACAATAAATCAGGAAGTAACCCGATTGAATCATAGCATTAGCTATGATGAATGAGGATTACGACTGATTTGAAGTTAGTTGGATGCGTAATAGATAATTCCTTGCGGATTTTAGGTGCTATCTTAATAAAGTTATATATTGGAATATAGTTTTAATTTATGAAAAAATACTTTTCAATTTATTTTTTATTATTAATCTGTCTGTTTATTTCAGGAAATGCTAAAGGACAGTCGGATACTTTATCAAGAAAAAAAGTAGCACTGGTTCTTAGTGGTGGTGGTGCAAAAGGATTTGCCCATATAGGCGTTATAAAAGTTCTTGAGGAAGAAGGAATTCCCATAGACATAATAGTTGGAACCAGCACAGGAAGCCTTATAGGAGGGCTATATTCCATAGGATATACGTCAGACGAAATTGAAAATATGGTAAATAAAACAAACTGGTCCATGTTACTATCTGATGATGTATCCCGTCTTTACCTTTCTAAAAAAGATAAAACATTAAAGCAGCGATATCTTATTTCATTTCCTCTGAATGAAAAAAAAATTATCAGCCTGCCAATGGGAGTAATAAAAGGACAAAATGTATTTAATCTGCTATGTGGTCTGTGTGCAAATGTTCCTGAAAATACAGATTTTACAAAATTTCCTATTTCTTTTGCCTGTGTTTCAACAAATTTAGTAACCGGAAAAGAAGTTGTCATGAAAAACGGATTTCTTCCTTCTGCAATATTTTCAAGCCTGGCAATTCCTGGCGTATTTGAACCTTCCCATCGAAACAATATGCTTCTGGTTGACGGAGGAATTGTAAACAACTTCCCAACTGATATAGCAAAAAAGATGGGAGCGGACATAATTATAGGAGTAGATATTCAAAGTGATTTATATAAAAAGAAGGAAATTAAATCCATGAAAGAGATTATGGGACAAATGATAAATTTCCTTGGGATTGAAAGAAATTCTACTAACGGTAATTTATGTGATATAGTAATTCGTCCTGACATCACCGGATACTCTACTTCAAGTTTTACAATTGAAGCTGCAGACACTCTTATTCGCAGAGGAGAAGAGTCGGCTTATTTAGTAAAAGATCAGTTAGATTCACTGAAGAAAAAATATCATTTATCACCTAAAAAAATATCACGAAAACTGGTGGCTCCTGAAAAATGGAAAATTACAGGAATAGATTTTAAGGGATATACTAAAATCAACAAAAATTTCATTCAGAAGAAATTAAAACTTAACCTTCCCGGAGAATATTCATATGATGAAATTAAAAAAGCAATAGACAGAATTTATGGTTATGGAGGATTCAACAAAATATATTTTACACTGCCTATTGATTCAATTAATAAGGG
>JAENXA010000057.1 GCA_016649735.1 Prolixibacteraceae bacterium
ATTTTTCTGGAATTATTATAAAATTATGCCTTTATGAAAATTTTGATAAATATTCCTTCGTTAAAATTCATTGGAGGTGTTGCCGGTCATTATATGGGATTAAAACCATATTGGAATGAAAATATAAAATATAATACAGTAGGGAAAAGAGGTAAAAAAGATTCTAATGGGAAATACTATCTGCCATGGGATATTATAAAATTTATTTCAAAAATTATCTTTTGGCATCCTGATGCTATAATGCTAAATCCTTCGTTTAGGAAAACATCAATAATCAGAGATATAATCTTCCTTTTCATATCCTCAACTATTAAACAAAAAACATTCATTTTTTTTCATGGATGGGATAATAATTATGCTAAGCAGCCGGATAAAAAGAAACTTATAAAAACACTTAATCGGGCAGAAGGAATTTTTGTGCTTGCCAGTGAATTCAAAGAGCAATTGTTAATGATGGGAATAAAAGTCCCTATATTCCCGGGTACTACAATTGTAAATGACGTATTAACAAAGGATTTTAATATAGAAAGCAGGAATGGCAGCATAAATACATTATTATTTCTTTCCAGGATAGAAATAGAAAAAGGTATTTTAATAGCAATTGAAACTTTTAAAATATTAAAACAAAAACACCCATCACTGAAATTTAAAATCACAGGAAAAGGAAAAGCTTTATCTAAAAGCAGAGAATACGTTAAAAATAATAATATTAAAGATGTTGAATTTACAGGTGAACTTTTGGGTAAAAATTTAATCGAAGCATTTAATGGCGGAGATTTATATATATTCCCTTCTTTTGCAGAAGGAATGCCTACATCTGTATTAGAGTCTATGGCATTTGGTTTACCTGTGGTAACACGAAAAGTTGGTGGGTTAGCCGATTTCTTTGAAAATGATAAAATGGGATATATAACAGAAAGTTTTAATCCAAACGATTTTGCCCTGGGAATAGAAAAATTAATAAAATCTCCGGAGAAATGCAGAGAAATATCCAGATATAATTATCAATATGCCCAAAAATATTTTATGGCTTCAGGAGTCGCAAAATATATTGAAACAACAATCGAAAACGAATTAAAAAATGATCAGCACTAAGCCGAATAGCATTATATTATTTATATAAAGAAATTGAGAAGTACAGTACCCATGGAAAAAATCAAAAAATACTATTATGGACTTGATTAACAAATCCTTTAATTCATTAAAAAATTATTGTGAATCTCAAAATTTTAAAGGATGGGATCCATATGACGGTCTTAATTCCAAGGTATTTAATGCTATTCCTTCGTTTAAAAAACTTCCTTTCGCAAGAGAATGCTGGATTCAGTTTTTTAAACGAAGCCCTATAAATTTAAGAAAAATTTTTCTCATACATAAAGGATATAATCCTAAGGCTATTGCTTTGTTCCTGACAGGATATTGCAATCTATATAAAATTGCATCATTAGGAAACAACAATTTTGGAACAAAAGAAGAAAATCTATTAAAAATAAATAAATTAGCTAAATTATTAATAAGTCTTCAGTCAAAAGGATATTCCGGTGCATGCTGGGGTTATAATTTTAACTGGCAGGCAAGAGGTGATTTATTCTTTCCTGCCGGAACTCCTAATATAGTTGTAACTTCTTTCGCTGTAACATCTCTTTTTAATGCTTATGAGATTACTAAGAATAAATCATATAAGGATGCTGCTATTTCTTCTGCTAATTTTCTTCTTAATGATTTAAATCGCTCTTATAAAAAAGATAATTCTTTTCTGTTTTCTTATTCCACATTGCAAGGTAATAACACGGTTTATAATGCTTCTTTGCTGGGTAGCAAAATACTGGCCAATATTTTCTATTATACAAAGGATGAAAATTTACTAAAAATTGCCAGAGATTCGGTAAGAGCATGTTGTTCTGCTCAAAAAGAAGATGGATCGTGGATATATGGAGAACTGAAAATTCAGAACTGGATAGATAGCTTTCATACAGGATATAATCTGGAAGCAATTTATGAATATCAAAAGTATTCAGGAGATCGTTCTTTTTCGCCGAATATCGATAAGGGATTTATTTTCTATATTAATTCTTTCTTTAAAGAAGATGGAACACCCAAATATTATAATAATAAAACTTATCCTATTGATATTCATTCTCCGGCTCAGTTAATAGTAACTCTTTGCCTCTTGAACAGAATTAAAGAGAATAAGGAACTTGCGCAAAAGGTTATTTTGTGGACTATCAAAAATATGCAGTCTAAAAAAGGTTATTTTTATTACCAGTTAAAAAAATATTCTAAATCTAAAATTTCATATATGAGATGGAATAATGCCTTTATGTTCTATGCATTTTCTTATTATTTGAATAATCAATACCATGAACAGATTAAATAATAAAGAACTTATAGGAGAAAGGATATAAATTTTAAATATTTTTAAAGGAATAAGCTAAAACAGATTAAAATGACAGAATATGAAAAGCTAAAAATAATGACCGAAGGCCTAAAAAAATGGCTCTCTGATCATAACTATAATTATTTTCAGTGTAATGATGTTCCGCCTTCTTTGTTTACTAAAAATCATACTATTAATGTTTTTTTAAGATCTTTTTTCAGGCTATGTCCTGTAAACTTTCGCTCCGAAAAAAAGATTCCTTTCACTCCCCAGGGCATTGTTTCTCTGCTTAAAGCTTATATAAAAATTGATGATATAAAAGTTATAAATCTTTTGTTCTCACGTGCTCTGAAATTACGGTCACAAAAAAGTAAAAATTTTTCATTGAAACAGGGCACAAGAATAGCTATAAACATGTACGAAAATAGTGAAGAAGACCCTACCCCACTAAATACTGTGTGGTTTGGTCAGGCTTTACTTGATGATTCGAAAGACAGAATAAATCCTAAACAAAAAGAAGATATACTAAAATCAATTTCTAATTATCTAACAGACGAATTAGGCTATGAAGATCATGGTCCTGAAGGAATTTATTTTTACTACGGATATAACTTTAAAAAAGAAATTATTAATGCAAGTGCACAAATTAGTTCTTTTTTAATAGAGACAGGTCATCGTTATAATTACCAAAAGTATATAGAATTAGGAAAAAGAGGTATTTTATATGTTGTAAACAGCCAAAATGATGATGGCAGCTGGTTTTATGCATCAAAACCTGAAAGATCAACTATTGATAATTTTCATCAGGGTTATATTCTTAAAGCGTTATTAAGTTGCCGGTCTCTTTTGTCCTTTGACATTTCAGAATCAATTGATAAAAGCCTTAATTATTATAAAACAAAATTATTCTACAATAAAAAAGATGAAATTATTCCGGTTCGTTATGATAAAAGATACACTCCTCTAAATACATGGATTTTTCAAAAAGCAGATGCACGGGATATTTCTACAGCTTTAGAAATATTTTCACTATATTACATAGACAAAAAAAATATTAACGGACTAATTAATTACACTTATAATAATTTATTTGATAAAAGAAAAAATACAATAGCTTGTGAAAAGGGTTTATTCTGGACAAATAAAATTCCTTATCTGGAATTTGAAGGTTGGATGCTCTATTCCTTTATTTTAGTTAAAAATACCTTTTATTCAAATTATTAAATGAGAATCTACATACTATATTATAATTTTAAAACATTAGGAGGAGCTCAGTTATGTTCTATTGATCTTGCTATGCGATTGTTAAATACGAATGATAAAATAATAGCATTAACTACTACACCTCTCAATAAAATTCACAGCGATTATGATAAATATAATATAACTTTTAAAAGATTTTCGTTTTGGAGTCTGTTAAAAATAAAAAAGGAGGATCTCATTTTTTGCAATGATCGTAAATTAACTTCACTTTTTGTAGCATTTTTATTTTTCACCTGCAGAAAAAGGAAATCTGTTTATATTGCCAGAAATACATACGATAAAAGAAAATTATTATCTTTTTTCCCAAAAACAATAGTTGCTATCTCTTCAGGAGTAAAAGATAATCTTATTTCTTATTTTCATGTTAAGCCCGGCAGGATTACAATAATCAATGACAGTTGCGTCGATAATTATAATAAATATAAAAGAGAAAGGGAAAAAGATAATTATATAAAAATTCTATTCCCTGCCAATATCACTAAAGTAAAACGTCAAATAGAAGTTGTAAAAACTTTAAAATATAAAATCAACAAAAATATCAAAATTGATTTTGCCGGTGATGGTCCTTTAAAGAACGAGTTAATAAAGGTTATTGGTGATTCCAAACAATTTAAGGTTTTGGGATATATAAATGTTTTTAAAGCATTACCGGACTGCGACTATGTGTGTATGTTTTCTCTAAATGAGGGACTTGGATTATCTCTGATAGAAGGCTGTATGTTTTACAAACCACTTATAACAAATAATATTAAATCGGTACTGGAAGTCAACAAACCGGGGTTTAATGGATTTATTGCACATGATTTTAACGAATTACCCGATGTAATCAATAGCCTGCCTGACAATAACAGTGATGAATATAAAAAAATGGCTAAAAATGCCAGAAAAATTTATGAGAATAATTTTACACCAGATATTATGTTGAAAAAATACCACAATTTGATTAATAATTTATAAAGGTTATTAAAAACCGTAATGGCAATAGCCAGGTAAAATACAGACAGGACGAAACCTTACAGGTATGTTATAACTAAAGAAAAAAAGGAAGATGCCCAAGGTGATTTATTTACCGGGGACAATTTTATTTACCGGGCAATAATGACCAATAACAAAGAGATGAGGGATATTGTTCATAACGCTGAAAAATCGTAAAAAATGGATGTTTTTCCTAAAGTAAACTTAAAAATCACTACTTTTCAAAACAAATTTTTTCCTTGCGGATTTAAGGTATAATATATGATATATCAATTATTATATTTACTTTTGTATTGAAATATCAGTTGTTATGAAGTCAAAGGGAACAAATTACACACAAAAACAGAAGAATATCCTTACCACACTTGGTGAGAATATTAAGTTAGCCCGTTTACGCCGGAAGTTATCCATTCGTTCAATGGCCGAACGAGCAGGCATGGCTACTTCCACATTGGGAAATATCGAAAATGGTTCTCCATCGGTTTCACTGGGTAGTTATTTGCAAGTATTATCCGTTTTACGTCTTGAGGATGATATATTATTGATAGCAGATAAAGATCCGGTAGGCAGACAAATTCAGGATGCCGGACTGATAGTAAAAAAAAGAGCTCCGAAAAAGAAAAAAACAGTATCAGCTATTGATCATGTTATTGATAAGGGAAATTCTGAGAAACCTAAATTTGACTAATTCGTTATGAAACAGAATAAAGAAAAAGAAATACTTGTGTATGCCGATTGGTATATGCTTGATTCACCACAATTGATAGGAAGATTATATTTTACTTCTCTTCGGGGTAAGGCTTTATATTCTTTTGAATATGACACTGAATGGATAAAAACCGGTATCTCTATTGATCCGGAATTATCTCTTTTTTCTGGATTGCATTATGCGTCTTCAAATGAAAATTTTGGTATATTCAAAGATTCATCGCCCGACAGATGGGGACAATTATTGATGAAACGTCGCGAAATTCTTTTGTCTAAAATAGAGAAAACAGCACCCCGCCCTTTATTTGGGATTGATTTCTTATTGGGTGTGCACGATAGTCATCGTATGGGGGGGCTGCGTTTTAAAGAGAGCGAAGAAGGAGAATTTATAAGTAATGACCAAAGACTGGCAGCTCCTCCATGGACTTCATTAAGGGATCTTGAATATGCAGTAGAACAATATGAGAATAATGCTGACGAATTAGATGAAACTTCCCTTAAATGGATTAATCAACTTATTGCCCCTGGATCATCACTAGGAGGTGCTCGTCCTAAAGCAGATGTGGTTGATACAAAAGAGAAACAATGGATCGCAAAATTTCCAAGTAAAAAGGATGATTCGGATGTCGGGTTGTGGGAACTGATTGTCCATGAATTAGCCATTCAGGCTAAAATTACTGTCCCAAACGCCTTTATAAAAAAGCTTGCTTCTCCGTATCATACTTATTTATCCCAACGTTTTGACAGAACTGAAGACAATAAGCGAATTCATTATGCTTCGGCTATGACACTGCTTCAGCGGATGGATGGGGATGATGCAGAAAGTGGTGTAAGTTACCTGGATTTAGTCGGGTTTATTAAGTCGGAATGTGCCAATGTAACAATAAATTTAGAAGAACTTTTCCGGAGAGTTTTATTCTCTGTTTGTGTTTCCAACACGGATGACCATTTACGAAATCATGGATTTCTTTATACGGAAGCCGGTTGGACTTTATCTCCTGCATTTGACATCAATGCAAACGAAACAGGAACCGGATTAAAGCTGAATATTGATGAAGAAGACAATTCTTTGGATATTGATTTGGTTATGAATACCGCCCCTTATTATTTACTATCCAACAATCGAGCTAAAGAAATAAAAGATGAGGTGATTAAAGCAGTTTCCAACTGGAGAAAAGTTGCTGCCAAGTACAAAGTTTCCCCCTCTGAGATTGAACGAAAAACAAGAGCTTTTGGGGTCTCATCATAATATCTCAAACATAAAGTTGTGAATTCTATTAGAACCAAAAAAGATTTGCTGACTATTTTTTAGTAAAGTGTAGGGGGAATGAAAATGGGAGATAACTACATATTATGTTTAATAGCTTTGATTTGTTTTTTTACTTAATTTAAATTATTTTCTTCTTTATGGAAAATCGTTTTTCTATTTTCCATTCTGTAACTATGACCATTTTTATGGAAAGCTATTCATAAAAATGGTGAAAGTTTAAGAAAAAAATATTAATATCGCTGTTATAAGAAAATCAAAAACTAAAAGTGACCCAGTATCACCGGAATATCTAGGTGTCTTTAAAAGCAACTAAATTGGTTTTGATTGCCTTTTGTAAACCAGACCTCACAGCTGCTTTTTTAGCGTAATGATCCCATTTACAAACAATCGACTTGATATCTTCAATTATTTGCTCCCCCTTTTTTATATTGTTAGCTTTTGCAATAGTCATTAAGTCCTCGTTTGAGATATTTTTGTGTTTTCCATTAATACTCAATGTATGTTGGCTTACCCAAATGTTAGTTGGATCGTATGAATAGCAAACATCGTAGGCTGGAGATAATTCCCACTTGCTATCTTTTTTTAGTATAAATGAGAAGTTCTTGGTGTGATCGTCATAATTAGTTGCAAATACATTGAATACCATTCTTCTAAACATTTGCTCTGCTTCAGGATAAGTCAACCTAAGCATGCGCATAGTTTGAAACAGTTGTTCGTAACTGTAGCTGAACAAATTTTTATAATCAAAATGTTGAATTCCACAAAATGTTTGAACATGGTATTTAATATCATGCCCTTCCCGATCAAATCGTTTGGTCATAAAGTGAGCACGTCCGTTTTCTTCAAGTAATTCACACTCCATCATGTTTATGCCACAATCTTTTGCCATTAAATAATAGGCATATTCTACTCTTCCATATCCATGGCTCACACCAAATTGAGCATCACTTACTCCGTCAAGTTTTATTAACCAATGTTCAAAGCCTTTAGGTGCTTTTGCTTGTCCAGACTTAACTACTCCTGTTTCTTTATTATACGCAATTACGGCTTTTGCTCTTGCACCACCGGCGGAAGTCCCAATTTTCAATATCTCGCTTAATGCTTTTTCTTCATCATCATTCATGTTTGCGCTGAAGCTCTCCCTTTTTGTAAGCATTTTCTGGGCAATATCCACTAAACTTTTAATTTCAATATCAAAGGGTTGCTTAGTGGCTTTTAGCTGTGCCGGTTCAAATTCCAAAGCACCCATTCCTCTTGCACCAATAAAGCACAATTGCTCAACAGGATTCATGCTATTGACAGCACGACCGTTTTGTGCCAGCCACAGATTTATCAATTGATTCCCGTATTTGTCTGGCAACACGTCAGCCAGCAAGCCGGGAAGTCCTTTGAAAGTAGCTACTTCTTCATCTTTATCTTTGCGTAATTCGGGAAAACGATAGATTCGATCTCCATCACTCAATGGCATTTTCAATGGCGATAATTCCCAGCCTTTCAATAGAAATTTCTTGTCATATTGAAAAGTGGCAACCTGTTGTACAACATCCCAACGGATAGCACCAACTAATTCGCCCCATATTTTTACTTCTGCTGAATCTACCATCCTAAATCTTCTTTTGTGTTATTACCTTCTTTGCTCCTCTTTCCGGCACGTTGTCTTTTATTTTTTTGCAGCTTTGCATATTCTATTGGACTTATTTCAGTTTCTACTTTGAATACATCCATAATATACAATAATTCCAACACACGCAAAACCTGTATCAGACTGCTTATCGATATGTTTCCTCCACGCTCCAACAAACTCATGGTGGAGCGACTTATACCAGCGGCAAGTGACACTTCGTTTTGCGATTTATTTTGATTTATCCTGTGATGTTTTATGAAATTTCCTATAGTCTCGCACAACGCTTTATCAGTCATCGAAAACCAATTATTGTATGATATATCACTCATAAGGCATAAATTATATAGTTAGTGCATGAAATACAATGCAAATATACTAATAATTTTTCAATACGAAAAATTATCTTAATTGAATGATATATCAGTCATTAAATGCTTTTTATCTAATGTTTGATTGATATGTCATGCAGAGTATCAATAATGAGTATGGTTCATTGCATGAGAGACACATCAGGTTTTCACTGAATATAGAAACCTGACTTTACAAGAAATCCTTTTGCTCTCCTTCACTTTCTTATAGAAACCGTTTTTCATCAACTAATAATAATACCCAAGTTGTGAAATGCATGTTTGCAATTGCCAGACCTTTGCAATCAAAAATTATCATTATGGAAATCAATAAAGAAAATTTTGAAGCGATAGTAGAAAGGCTCTTCGATAGACTATAAATAGTTGACAAGAAAATAGATCGTTTGATAAATCAAGATGCATGTCTTAAAGGCGATGAGTTGTTTTTCTCTTTTTTTGCGTGATGGTAAAAATCAAATTCCGGCAGAATATTGCAGCTTTTCAGTTACCAAACCGTTAACCGGGCAGTTTATGGCTTAAGTACCGGAGAAAAAAGAATGAGCAC